>NZ_JBIWOA010000039.1:0-103124 GCF_044767525.1 Streptomyces sp. NPDC101234
ACCGGCACCTGCACCACCTGCCACCAACCCCTGCCCAGAACAACCCCCACCAGCCAGAACCCGAGAGCCAGAGCAACTTAACGGAGTCCTACTAGTGCCGTATCCGCGCAGGTTCACCCTTGCGGCCGGGGCCGCCGGCGCGACGGTCGGTATGCGGAGCACGGGTGCCATGCCCACGGACCGCTTCACCCCGGCCGCCTTGCGGACCTTCCCTGCCCGAGCGGGATACGCCGCCCCATGTGCCCGCCGAGCAGCGGAAGCCGGTATGTGATGCTGCCCTGCGGCGGGTCTGAGCCCGGGTTCTGCCATCACACTCTCGGACGGAACCGCGGGCCTTTTCGCGGTCCGGCTCCGGTATCGGACCCTTCTTCTTTCCGGCAGCGGGCAAGGTAATCAGCAGCACGGCAGCTCCGAGGAATGCGATGAGCGCGATCCAGCCCGCGCCGACGTGGCGGGCCCCTTCGGCGGAAACCCGTGCCTGATCCTGCACCGGACCGGGTGCACCCTCCAGCCGGCCGATCCTGCACCGGCCTGTTCCAACGGCAGGTTGCTGATCGGCGCGGCCGTGACGGGGCCGATCACCATGCCGATCGGGAGACCCTGTATCACCGCCCATGGTCAGCGCGGCCATGGTCAGCGGCGGCACGGTGGCCGGGCGTAGCGAAAAGCGGCGAACCAGGCGCGCGGCAAGGGGCGCCCCCACGAGCGCGCCCATTGCGGTCGGCGGTCGGAATATTGGCCGGCCCCGCCTTCATCGGCGAAAATCCGAGCGCCGCATTGCCGCCACCGAATGTGCGTTGCGCGAGCAGTCGTGGATCAAAGCCGGGCGCCTTGACGCGCAGCTCGACGCGTCCGAAAACGGCCGGCAGAACCAGACCGGCAACGAATCGGCGCCCACACGTCTATGACTCCCCGCAGCCGCCTGACTTCCGGAGGGCTGCGACTGAGCGGATTTCATGCCCTGCCTCGGGGGCGACACCGAGATGGCCGACGTCGGGCTGGTACGGAGTGGCGGCGACGTCGGCGACGGTCTCGCTGTCCAGGCTGCCGCGCTCGACCCGGTGGAACATCTCGACGCACGCCTCGTGGTCGGGCTCGGCCGGGAAGGCGAGACGGTCCGACGGTTCGGGCGGCACCGCCGGGCGGCCGTCTCCTCGCGGTAGCGGTCCGCGGTGGTCCAGACGACGGCCAGAGGTCTTCCCGACCGTCGGCGTCGGCGCGCGTGGGCGCAGGGTTCGACGTGCCGGCCCTGACGGCCGCCCGTACTCGCGCCGACTCGGTCGATCACATTTGTGCCGGTTCGGTCGACGATTCACTCCGAAATCCCGGGGCCCCGCTTTCCTTGGTGAATTCTATTCAGTCTGTGAATCCTGAAGATTTGGTCACGGATGTAATTCGAAGACATTCCCCGCTCGCTTTGCGCGTTGAGTGTCAACAATGTTGTTGCTAACGTCCTCCGCGTTCCAGCGATTTCGCAGCCGGTCGACGGGTGCCTCCCGTACGGCTGGTTCGGCATGCCATGTCTTGCTTTCACCTTGTCGCAGAAGGAGTGGTTCGTGAGCAGGGAAAGAACCCGTCAGATACGGTCCCGACGGACCTGGCGGGGCGTGGCCGGCGCCGCCACGGCCATTGTTCTGGTCGGCGGCGGATTCGCCGTCGCCAATGCCTCCACCGATGGGGCGAAGAAATCGGCCGCCGGTGTGCAGCGCCCGGTCGACAAAAAGGCGAAGGGCGTCGCGGCCGTGGTCAGCGCCGCCAACGCGTTCCTCAACACGCTGACCTCCGACCAGCAGTCGTCGACCCTCCTGGACCTCACCCAGGCGAACGCCACCGCATGGTCGAACCTGCCGTGCGGCGGGTCCTGCCGCCCCGGCATCGACTTCGGCTCGCTCACCGACGACCAGCTGGCCGCCGCCGAGAACGTGCTGAAGCTGGCCCTGGGCACCGGCAAGGACACCGGCTACGAGCACGTCCTGCAGACCCTCAAGGCCGACGACGTGCTCGCCTCGGCGGAGAGCAGCAGCTCCGCCTCCGCCGCACCGACGGACGCCCCCTCGACCGGTTCCTCGGCGGACCCGAGCGCGAGCGCGACCGCCACCGACGTCCCGACCGACGTCCCGACCGGCACCCCGCCGTCCGGCGGCACCGGCGGCGGCGCGGGCGGCTTCTCGTACGGCAGCGGCTCCTACTACCTGGCGTTCCTGGGCACCCCGTCGAAGACCGGCACCTGGCAGTTGCACTTCGGCGGTCACCACCTCGCCGTGAACATCACGTACAAGGACGGCAAGGTGTCCGGCGCCAGCCCGTTCTTCACGGGCGTCGAGCCGACCACCTGGACCGCGGACGACGGCACCACCTACGCGCCGCTCGCGAAGTTCCGCGACGGTCTGCTGAAGCTGACCGGCAGCCTGAGCACCGGGCAGCTGGCCGAGGCCAAGCTGTCCGAGTCGTTCGGCGACGTGCTGCTCGGCCCGGGCAAGGACGGCGACTTCCCGGAGACCAAGGAGGGCGTCAAGGTCAGCGAGCTGTCGGAGAAGCAGCAGAAGCTGGTCCTGGCGGCCATCCACCCCTGGGTCGCCGACGTGGACGACGCCACCGCGAAGCAGCTCATGAAGACGTACGCGAAGGAGCTCGACGAGACGTACGTCGCCTACTCCGGCGGCACCGGCCTGGACACCCAGGGCGACTACGTCCGTATCGACGGCCCCAGCGTCTGGATCGAGTTCGTCTGCCAGAACGGCGTGGTGTACCAGAACCAGATCCACTACCACACCGTGTACCGCGACCACACCCGCGACTACGGCAACGAGTTCTCCTTCTCATGACCGGACCGCGAAACTGGCTGACCACAGCGCTGGCACGGCTGTTGGCCGGGATCGCGATCGTGGTACCGGCGGCGCTCCTGCTCGGGGCGTCGCCGGCCGCCGCGCATCCGATGCCGCACTCCGTGGTCCGGCTCGACGTGTACCGGACCTCGGTCGCGGCCCGACTGGAGCTGCCGGCCGACGAGTTCACCCGGGCCAGCGGGATCGACCTGACCGGCGCCACCACGGCGACCCTGCCCGCCCGGGCCGCGGCGATCCGCGCCTACCTGGTCCGGCACATCCATCCGGTCACCGCCCGGGGCAGGGCATGGCGGGTCACCGTCGGCGCGCTGAGCCTCAGCCGCAGCCGGCAGACCTCCACCGGCTCCTACCGCGAGCTGACCGCCCAGGCCGTGCTCGCCCCGCCGGCCGGCGCCGACGTACGGCACTTCACCTTCGACTACGACGTGATCGTCCACCAGGTCGTCACCCACGTCGTGCTGGTGACGGTCCGCCAGGACTGGGCCGCCGGGCGGGTCGACGGCAAGGGCACCACCCAGGTCGGCACCATCGAGCTCGACACCCGGCACATGACCGTCCCGCCCCTGAAGGTCGACCTGGGCGCGGGCAGCGCCTGGCGCGGCTTCGTCGCCATGGTCGGACTCGGCGGCAACCACATCCTCACCGGCACCGACCATCTGCTGTTCCTGCTCATCCTGCTGCTGCCGGCCCCGCTCGCCGCCACCGGCGGCCGCTGGAACGGCCTGGTGGGCGCCGGCTCCGCCCTCGCCCGCATCGGCCGGATCACGCTCGCCTTCACCGTGGGGCACTCCGTCGCGCTGGCCGCCACCGCGGTCGGCCGCCTGCAGATCCCGAGCCGGCCGGTCGAGGCGTTCATCGCCGTCAGCATCCTGGTCGGTGCCGTCCACGCGATCCGCCCGCTCTTCCCCGGCCGGGAAGCGGTCGTGGCCGGTGTGTTCGGCCTCGGCCACGGTATGGCGTTCTCCTTCGTGCTGGCCGAGATGCACCTGTCCACCGGGCAGTTGGCGACCAGCCTCCTCGGCTTCAACCTGGGCATCGAACTGGTCCAGCTGCTCCTGGTCTGCCTTGCGCTGCCCTCGCTGCTGGTGCTCGCCCGCCTGCGTCCGCAGCCCGCGCTCCGGGTGACCGGCGCGGCGCTCACCGCGGTGGCCGCCCTCGGCTGGCTGGCCGACCGCCTCGGCCTGCCCAACCCCGTGGCCCGTACGGCCGACAGCGCCGGTGCCCACACCACCCTGCTGCTGGCGGCCCTCGCGCTGACCGCCCTCACGGCCGCCACATGGGCCCTGGCCGCCCGTCTCCGCACCCGCACGCGGCCGGACATCGGCCCGGCGGCCCGGACTCCCGAACCGCCGCTGTCCCGGCTGCCGGCAGGACGGGGAGGCCGACGACCCTCATAGCGCGGCCTCCTCCTCCCGCTGCCGCAGGTGACGCGTCAGGGTCAGCTGAAGACCACGGTCCGGTTGCCGTGGATCAGGACGCGGCCCTGGCAGTGCCAGTTGACGGCGCGGGCCAGTGCCAGGCGTTCGGCGTCGCGGCCGACGGTGACCAGTCGTTCGGCACCGCACCGGTGATCGACCCGGATGATCTCCTGCTCGATGATCGGTCCCTCGTCCAGGTCGGCCGTGACGTAGTGGGCGGTCGCGCCGACGAGCTTCACCCCGCGTCGGTGGGCCTGGTGGTACGGCTTGGCTCCGGCGAAGCTCGGCAGGAAGGAGTGGTGGATGTTGATGGCCCGGCCTTCCAGCCGCTTGCACAGGTCGTCGGAGAGCACCTGCATATAGCGGGCGAGGACGACCAGGTCGACGTGGTGTTCCTCGACCAGGGCGAGCAGCCTGGCCTCCGCCTGCGGTTTGGTGCCGGCCGTGACGGGGACGTGTGTGAAGGGCAGGCCCTCGGCCGCGGCCAGCGGCTCCAGGTCGGGGTGGTTGGAGACCACCAGGACGATCTCGGCGTCCAGCGCGTCGCTGCGCCACCGGTAGAGCAGGTCGGCCAGGCAGTGGTCGAACCTGGACACCATCACCAGCACCCGCGGCTTGACCGCGGCGTCCCTGAGCTGCCAGTCCATCCCGAACTCGGCGGCCACGGGCGCGAACGTGTCCCGCAGCCGGTCCAGGGAGACCTCGGTGCCGGGGGCGGCGAAACTCGTGCGCAGGAACACGATGCCGTGGTCCGCGTCGTCGAACTGCTGGTGCTCGGTGATGTCACAGCCGTGCCCGAGCAGGAACGACGTCACGGCGTGCAGGATGCCGGGGCGTTCCGGGCAGCTGAGGGTGAGGACGAACTCGTTCTTCATACAGGGCTCCTCAGCGGTATTCCGTGCAGGCGTCGACCAGCCAGGCGGCCAGGTAGGAGGCGAACGAGGAGCGGACCAGCAGCCGGACACCGCAGGCCGCCCCGTCGTGCACCACGAGGGTCACCGGAGCCTGGGCCAGCAGCGTGGTCAGGCAGGAGCCGACGGGCGTCACCCGCGGATCCAGGTCGATGGCACAGCCCTGGGCCAGGACCGTGCGGACGAGGTCCCCGGACAGGGCCAGCGTGGTGCGCTGCGCCGAGACGTCGGTGACGGTGGCGAACTCGTCACCGATGGCCGAGCGCAGCCGTGCGAGCAGGTCGTCCTGCCGGCCGTCCGGGGCCACCAGCAGCCATTCGTCCGGCCCCATCCACAACACCTCGACGTCACCGGAGAGTTCGGCACGCAGCGGGCCGGGCAGGGTGACGCCCAGGCAGGACTCGACGGCCTTCGCCGCGGCGCCGCCGGGCGGCACGCGGAGGGTGAGCTGGGTCAGGCAGGGCAGTTCCCGCACCCGGAATCCGGCCGGCGACTGCGCGAGGCGGTCCTGCCACTCGGCCAGCGGGCTGAAGCGAGCGGGTGTCTCAACCGTCACGGCGAGCTCCCTCCTTGTCGAAGAGCACGGGGTCGGTCACGGTCACCGGGACGGTGCGGCCGTCCAGCGGGACGTAGAGGGTCTCGCCGATGCGCCGGGTTCCCGAGCGCACCAGGGCCAGGGCGAACGTCCGCCGCAGGGCGTCGCTGCGGTAGCTGGAGGTGACATGGCCCAGCATGGGCACCGGGGGCTCCGGGATGTCGCTGGTGGCGATGATCTGGGCGCCTTCGGGAAGCAGCACGCGCTCGTCGGCCGGCAGCAGGCCCACCAGCTGCTTGCGGTCCTCCCGCTGGTTCTCCGCGCGGCTGAAGGACCGCTTGCCGACGAAGTCCGGCTTCTTCTTCGACACGACCCACGACATGCCCAGGTCCTGCGGGGTGACGGTGCCGTCGGTGTCCTGCCCGATGATCGGGTAGGCCTTCTCGGCACGCAGCACGTGCATCGTCTCGGTGCCGTACGTCGTGAGGCCGAACCCGCTGCCCGCCGCGCAGAGGGCTTCCCACACCGTGATGCCGTACCAGGCGGGCACGTTGATCTCGTAGGCGAGCTCGCCGGAGAAGCTGATCCGGCACACCCGCGCCGCCACCCCGGCGACGGTGGTGTCCTGCCACGACATGAAGGGGAAGGCGTCGTTGTCGACGTCCAGGTCCGGTGCCACCAGGGCCAGTACGTCACGGGAGCGGGGGCCGACCAGGGGGATCGTCACCCAGTGCTCGGTGACGGAGGTGAGGTGCACACGCAGGTCGGGCCACTCCGTCTGCAGCCACTCCTCCATCCATTCGAGGACCTTGGCCGCGTTGCCGGTGGTCGTGGTGAGCAGGAACTCCTGCTCGGCCACCCGGATCACGGTGCCGTCGTCGATGGCCATGCCGTCCGCGCCGCACATCACGCCGTAGCGGACCCGGCCCACCTTGAGGCTGCTCATCAGGTTCGTGTAGAGCCGGTCCAGCAGCACACCGGAGTCCGGGCCCTGCACATTGATCTTGCCGAGCGTGGAGCCGTCCATCATCGCCACGCCGGTACGGGCGGCCCGGCACTCGCGCAGTACCGCCTCCTCCATGGTCTCCCCGGCCCGCGGGTAGTACCAGGGGCGCTTCCACTGGCCGACGTTCTCGAACAGGGCGCCGTGCTCGACATGCCAGGGGTGGATCGCGGTCACCCGGACCGGGTCGAACAGTTCCCCGCGGTTGCGGCCCGCGAGGGCGGCGAAGGAGACCGGCACGGCGGGCGGCCGGAAGCGGGTGGTGCCGAGGTCGGCGACGTCCACCCCGAGCGCCTCGGCGACGATGCCCGAGGTCATCACGCCCGAGGTACGGCCCTGGTCGTGGGCGGTGCCGATGGTGGTGTACCGCTTGACGTGCTCCACCGACCGCAGGCCCGCCCCGGTCGCCCGCAGTACGTCGGAGACGGTCGCGTCGCGCTGGAGGTCGACGAACTGCACCGCGCCTTCCGGGCTGTCGTCGGCGTCCTGGGGGCTCGGCACCCGCCAGAGCACCCGGGTCGGCGCTCCGTCCGGGAGCGGGGCGGTGGCCGGCGGGGCGGTCTCCGGGCCGGTCCTGCCGATCGCGGACAGGGCCTGCCGGGCCGCGTCCACGCCGTCCGTGAGACAGCCGGAGAGGGTGAAGGTGCCACTGGCCGCCCCCGCCGTACGGACGTTGCCGGGCGCGTCGGCCGGGACGAAGGCGCCGATTCCGGCGTCGTAGCGCAGGGTGCCGCGGGCCTGGCTGAACAGGGCCACCGCGGGGTTCCAGCCGCCGGAGACCAGCAGCAGATCGCAGTCGACGCCCTGCCGTTCGCCGAGGTTCCCCTGGCCGAAGGGGGCGACATGGGCACGGGTGACCTGCTCGATGCCACTGGTGCCGGTGACGACATGGCCCGCGCGGATGTCGATGCCACGCTCGGCGCAGGCGGTGCGCCAGTGCTCCGGCACCTCCTCGCGTACGTCGACGACCGCGGCGATCCGCACGCCCGCGTCGGCCAGTTCGAGGGCGGCCGGGTAGGCGCTGTCGTTGGTGGTGAAGACGACGGCCCGCGAACCGGGCAGGACGCCGAAGCGGTTGAGGTAGGTGCGGGCCGAGCCGGCCAGCATGATCCCGGGACGGTCGTTGTTGTCGAAGGCGACCGGACGTTCGTAGGCGCCGGTGGCGTACACGACCTGCCGGGAGCGGATCCGCCAGATCCGCTGCCGGGAGACATGGGCGGGCGCGGCGGCACCGAGGTGGTCGGTGCGCTTCTCCAGGGCGAGGACGAGTCCGTCGTCGTAGTGGCCGAAGGCGGTGGTGCGCGAGAGGACCTGTACGTCGGGGTTGTCGGCGAGTTCGGTGAGGACCTCGGCGACCCAGGTGAGCGCCGGTGCGCCGTCGATCAGTTCCCGGCTGCCGAGCAACGACCCGCCCGGCTCCGGGAGTTCGTCGACGACGATCACCCGGGCTCCGGCCCGTGCGGACGCGAGGGCGGCGGCCAGTCCCGCCGGGCCCGCGCCGACGACCAGGAGGTCGCAGTGGGCGTGCATGGTGTCGTAGCGGGCGGTGTCCGGATCGCCGGCCAGCTTGCCCTGACCGGACAGACCCCGGGCGACGAGGCCGTCGTACAGCTCCACGGTGGTGGCCGTGAGCATGGGCTCGGGGAAGGGCGCCTCGATCTGCACGAGCGCGTTGGGCTCCTCGGCTCCGGCGGCCAGGATCCCGCGCGGCCGGCCGTACTTGATGCCGTCGGCCACGTGGTGCACGCCGTTGGCCAGCAGGGCCGAGGCGAGGGTGTCGCCCGGGTGCCCGGTGTAGGCGGTGCCGTCGAAGGTGAAGGAGAGGGCGGTGCCACGGTCGACGCGACCGTGGCCCGGGGCGCGGAAGGGGGTGTTCATCGGCTGGCCTCCTGGCCCTTCGCGGTGCTCGCGGTGCTCGTCGTGGCAGGGCGCTCGGCGCCGGCCCGGTAGACGGCGAGGAACTCGTGGGTGACCGTGTCGCGCACGGCGTTGAACCAGCGCCGGCAGCCGGCCGAGTGCACCCAGCGTTCGGCGAACGGGCCCTTGGGGTTGTCCCGGAAGAAGACGTACTGGGCCCACTGCTCGTCGTCGAGCGCGTAGGGGTCCTCGGGGTAGGCGACATGCGCCTGACCGCCGTAGTGGAACTCGATCTCCTCGCGGTCACCGCACCAGGGGCAGGTGATGAGCTGCATGCCGGAACTCCTCGCTCAGTGGGCCACGGCGGCTGCGCCGTGCTCGTCGACCAGGGCACCGGTGGTGAAGCGGTCGAGGGTGAAGGGCGCGTTGTAGGGGTGCGGTTCGCCGGTGGCGACGGTGTGCGCGAAGCACCAGCCGACGCCCGGTGTGGCCTTGAAACCGCCGGTGCCCCAGCCGCAGTTGAGATAGAGGTCCTCGACCGGCGTCAGGCCGACGATGGGGGAGGCGTCCGGGGTGGTGTCGACGATGCCGGCCCAGGTGCGCAGCATGTGGGCGCGGGCGAAGACGGGGAAGAGCTCCAGGGCGGCGGCCATCTGGCGCTCCAGGATGTGGAACGCGCCGCGCTGTCCGTAGCCGTTGTAGCTGTCGATGCCGGCGCCCATGACCAGTTCGCCCTTGTGTGCCTGGGAGACGTACACATGCACGGCGTTGGACATCACCACGGTCGGGTGCACCGGTTCCAGGAGCTCCGAGACCAGCGCCTGGAGGGGGTGGCTCTGCAGCGGCAGCCGCAGTCCGGCCATGCCGGCCAGCACGGAGGAGTGACCGGCCGCCGCGAGCGCGACCTTCCCGGCGGCGATGTGGCCGCGGGTGGTCTGTACGCCGCGCACCCGGCCGTCGACGATGTCGAGGCCGGTGACCTCGCAGTCCTGGATCAGGTCGATGCCGTACGCGTCGGCCCGGCGGGCGAAGCCCCAGGCCACGTAGTCGTGCTTGGCGATGCCCGCGCGCGGCTGGTAGGTGGCGCCGAGCACCGGATAGCGCACGTCCGGCGAGATGTTGACGATGGGACAGACCTTGGCGACCTCGTCCGGCTCCAGCCACTCGGCGTCGATGCCGTTGAGCTGGTTGGCGTAGACCCGGCGCTTGCTGTCGCGGATGTCCTGGAGGGTGTGGGCGAGGTTGAGGACGCCGCGCTGGCTGAAGAGGATCGGATAGTCGAGGTCCTCTTCGAGGGTCTCCCAGAGCTTGAGGGAGTGCTCGTAGATGCCGGAGCTCTCGTCCCACAGGTAGTTGGAGCGGATGATCGTGGTGTTGCGGGCCATGTTGCCGCCCGCGAGCCAGCCCTTCTCCAGCACGGCGATGTTGGTGATGCCGTGGTTCTTGGCCAGGTAGTAGGCGGTGGCCAGGCCGTGCCCGCCGCCGCCGACGACGACGACGTCGTACGACCGCTTGGGGTCGGGGTTGCGCCAGAGGAACTCGGGGTGGTCGGGCAGGTCGGCGCCCGGCGTGGCGGGGGCGGTGTCGCGATGCATCACTGGGCAGCCTCCTCGGCCACGAACTGCGGGTCGACGGCCGCCGGTTGCGGGTCGGCGGGGTACAGCGGGAAGCGGTCGGTGAGGACCTGGACGCGTCGGCGCAGCTCCGCGGCGACCTGGTCGTCGAAGCCGGGCAGGAAGGCGGTGGCGACGATGTCGGCGACCTCCGTGAACTCCTCGGCCCCGAAGCCGCGGGCGGCCAGGGCCGGGGTGCCGATGCGGACACCGGAGCTGACCATCGGCGGGCGCGGGTCGAAGGGGACGGCGTTGCGGTTGACGGTGATGCCGACCCGGTGCAGCCGGTCCTCGGCCTGCTTGCCGTCGAGTTCGGAGTGGCGCAGGTCCACCAGGACCAGATGCACATCGGTGCCGCCGGTCAGCACGCTGACCCCGGCCGCCTTCGTGTCCTCGGCCAGCAGCCGCTCCGCCAGGATCGCCGCTCCCTCCAGGGTGCGGCGCTGCCGGTCCGCGAACTCCGGCTGGGCGGCCATTCTGAACGCCACGGCCTTCGCCGCGACGACGTGTTCGAGCGGGCCGCCCTGCTGGCCGGGAAAGACCGCGGAGTTGATCTTCTTGGCGAGTTCGGCGGTGGACAGGATCACCCCGCCGCGCGGACCGCCCAGCGTCTTGTGGGTGGTCGTGGTCACCACATGCGCGTGCGGCACGGGGGAGGGGTGCAGACCGGCGGCGACCAGGCCCGCGAAGTGCGCCATGTCGACCATCAGGTAGGCGCCGACCTCGTCCGCGATCCGGCGGAACTCCGCGAAGTCCAGATGGCGGGGGTAGGCCGACCAGCCGGCCACGATCAGCTTCGGCCGGTGCTCGTGGGCGAGCTTGCGGACCTGGTCCATGTCGATGCGGTGGTCGTCCTCGCCGACCTGGTAGGCCGCCACCTTGTACAGGCGGCCGGAGAAGTTGAGCCGCATGCCGTGGGTGAGGTGGCCGCCGTGCGCCAGGTCGAGGCCCAGGATGGTGTCGCCGGGCTGCAGCAGGGCGGCCATCACGGCCGCGTTGGCCTGGGCGCCGGAGTGCGGCTGCACATTGGCGGCCTCGGCTCCGAACAGCGCCTTGATGCGGTCGATCGCGATCTGCTCGATGGCGTCGACGTGCTCGCAGCCGCCGTAGTAGCGGCGGCCGGGGTAGCCCTCGGCGTACTTGTTGGTCAGGACCGAGCCCTGGGCCTGCATGACCGCGAGCGGCGCGAAGTTCTCGCTCGCGATCATCTCCAGGGTGCCGCGCTGCCGGGCCAGCTCCGCGTCGATCGCCGTCGCGATCTCGGGGTCGAAGTCATCGAGCTGAGCGCTGAGAACCGCGGAACGGGCCGCGTGCCGGCCGGGGGCGTGGGCAGTCATGAGAACTCCTTGAGGACCTGAAAGACCTGAGAGACCTGAAAGGTCTGAAGACCTGGAGACCGACTGGAAGGAGACTGATATATCAACCTGCTGTTGCGCTACGCTAAGAGGACGGATCGGCCCGCGTCAAGGGAGGGTTTCACGTGACTTCGTCGACCGTCGCTGGTCAGAGCGCTGGTCAGAGCCCTGGTCAGGGCGCCGGAACACTCGCCGATCAGGCCTATCGCGCCATCTCGGACCGCCTGGTGACCCTCCAGATCCGTCCCGGAGAGCCCATCAACGACGAGCGGATCGCCGCCGAGCTCGGCTTCGGGCGCACTCCCGTCCGGGAGGCCCTCAAGCGCCTGGAGCACGAGCGCCTCATCGTCGCCTACCCCCGGCGCGGGACCTTCGCCACCGAGGTGCAGATCGCCGACCTCGGGCACATCTCGGAGGTCCGCAGAGAGCTGGAGCCCCTCGCCGCGGGCCTGGCGGCGCAGCGGGCCGGCGAGGCCGACCGCGCCGTCCTCGACGGGCTGCTGGCCCACCTGGCGGACGCGTCCGACGCCGGCACCGACCTGATCCGGCTCGACATGACCCTGCACCGGGCCATCTACGCCGCGACCCGCAACCCCTACCTCGAAGACACGCTGATCCGGTACGACAACCTGGCCACCCGCATCTGGTGCCTGTTCCTCGACCGGCTGCCGGGCCTGGCGGGCCATGTGCACGAACACGGCCCCCTGCTGCGAGCCATCATGGAGGGCGACGCGGAGAAGGCGGCGGCACTGGCCGAGGAACACGTCAGAGGGTTCGAGGCGGCGATCCGCAGCGTGATCTGAACGGCGGACGGCGTGCCGCGGGCGGTGTGCCGCGAGCCGCACGCCTCGCACCGGCCGGGTGAACCGGCCGGATCTCGTGGCCGTTGTGCCGAGCGGACGGGCTGCACACCCTTCCGCTGCGGGACGCCGTCCGCGTCTCCGCCGCACCCGAGGAGGTCACCCGGGTCTTCGGCCGTCTCACCGAGAGTATCCTGACTCTCCGTCACCAGCGGTTCTCCGGCGGGGAGGAGGGGCGGCACGGGACACCGGGCCCCGGGGCGCCGGCCGCGCGGCAGGATCCTGTCACCGGGCCGTCCCGCGACGAGTTCCTCGACGTCCTGACGAGCCGCCGGACCGCGGTCGGCTGAGCCGCTCCGGCCGCCCGTGTGCACCGCACAGCAGGCAAGGTGCCCCACACGCACCGCTGGGCTACGCGACCCGGCTCCCGGACGGCAACCGGCCGTTCGTCGCCGGGCTGCCGGGGCGATCCCGCCGATCCGGCCCAGGTACCGCCGATCATGTTGTGCGGGCTGCACGTCGCCCGCAACTCCTCTACCAGGCCGGGGAGTTCCTGGTTCAGCAGATACAGTCCGCCGGGCAGCAGGCCGTGGGTCCGGCGGAACTGGTGCACCCCTGGTCGGTGCCAGTCGTCCCAGATCGCGTCCGCGTCACCGGGCGGCGGCAGCGGATCACCGTCGAGCACCGTGACCCGGATGTCCTCGGCGGCCGGCAGCAGGGCGGTGACCAGTCCCGTCGGTCTTCTAAGGGGCGTCCGTCGGGGCTCCTCAGGCCGCCGGCCTGAGGAGCCCCGACTCGTAGGCGAAGCTCACCGCCTGGACGCGGGCGCGGGCGCCGATCTTTCCGAGGACGTTGCTGACATGGGTCTTCACGGTGGTCGGGGCGATGGACAGCCACTGTGCGATCTCGGCGTTGGACCAGCCGGAGGCGACGGCGACCAGGACGTCCCGCTCGCGTTCGGTGAGGGCGCCGAGCCCCGAGGGGCGGGGGAGGGGGCGGACGGTGTGCTGCTCGCGGACGGCGTCGATGAGCGCCCGGGTCAGACCGGGGGTGATGACGGCGTCCCCGGCGGCCACCACCCTGATGGCCGCGGTCAGTTCGGCCGGGTCGGCGTCGTTCAGGAGAAAGCCGTCGGCGCCCGCGCGCAGGGCGGCCCAGGCGTCCGCCTCCCGGTCGGCCGCGGTCAGCACCAGGACCCGGGGGGTGAACGCCTCCTCCTCGGCGAGGTCGGCGAGGTCGGCGAGGTCGGCGAGGCCGGTGACGCCGGTGACGCCGGGGGTCCGGCGGGCGGGGCGGGGCGGGCGGGCGAGGCGTCGGATGGTCTCGATGCCGCCCGCCCCGGACGGCCGGCTGTCCATGAGGACGACATCGGGGCGGAGCGCGGCGCTCGCACGGATCGCCTCGTCCCCGTCCGCCGCTTCCCCGACCACCGTCAGGCCGGGCTCGGCGGTGAGGAGCATGCGCAGGGCGAGGCGCTGGAGGGATTGGTCGTTGACGACGAGTACGGAGACGATGCCTGTCTTCTCCATGCGAGGTCCGTTCCGTGCGAGGTCCGTTCCGTGAACGAAACGGTTTCGTTCACATGCTACGCCCACTCCCACGGCACCGGGAGAGCACCCCGGGTGTTGCTCGACCCGCGCCGGTCCCGTACCCGTCCCGCGCCGTACGCCGTGATCAGGGCCCGGATCCGGTCGCGCGCCCCGGCAGCGCATGGTTCATATCTCGGATGGCCATGGCCCGGCGGCCGATTCACAGGGGCGGCTCACTTCTGCGCCCCCCCCGGGCGCTGCTTCACTCCCTGCCACGCCACCTGACGTCGACCACCCCATGAACAGCCATGGGACACAAGGGAGTTCGGCATGCCCAGAAACACCCTGAGGACCGAGGAACAGACCCGCGCCGAACGCGGGGTGACCATGCGGGCGCGGGTGCGCGCGCTGCTCGTCGTCGGGGGCGTTGCCGCCGCGCCCGCACTGCTCGCGCCCACCGCGGCGCGGGCGGCGGGACGGCGGAGCAGGACCGTCGCCGCGGGGGAGACCTGGGAGGTCACCGAGATCACCCGGCTCGACGAACTCGTGGTGGCGGAGGGGGCCGTCCTGACCGCCCCCGACGGCCAGATCCTCTCCCTGACCGTGAACGGCGTGGAGACGGGCTCCGCCCTGGACGGCACCTACGGCTGGACCACCGTGACCGCGGCGGGGACGTACCGAGGCGATGTGGTCCTCACGCCCGCCGTGGACCACCTGGAGTCCTTCGCCGGCGCCACCTTCCACCTCCGCCAGGCCGTCTACGTCGGCGCCGACGGCGTCGTACCGGCGAACTCGGTGCTGTCCGCCGTACGCGGCGGCCGTCTCACCGACGCGTACGCGAGGAACGTCGGTCTCACGTCCACCGGCGAGGCGTTCAACGGCTTCTTCGTCGCCGACGGCGCCTCCTACGTACTGGACGGGCCCCGCATCCGCTTCGACGGCAACGGCCGCCTGGACTTCGCCAGTTACGGCTCCGCCGTCACCGGAGCGGGCGATGGCACCCGGCTGGTGGTGGACGGCGCGGAGATCGACAACCGGGGTGCCGTCCGCACCGGCGTCATCGCCCGCGACGGCGCCGACGTGATCGTCAAGAACTCCCGCATCCACACCCGCGAGGGCGTCCTCCCCGCCGACTACCAGCCCGGGTTCGGCGCCAACATGATGACCGTGCCCTGGATGCTGGGCCTCAGCGGCAACGTCCGCGCGACCAACGTCCTCGGCGAGAACACCACCGCCACCTACATCGACTCCCGTATCTCCTCGGAGTCCTGGGGCGTCCTCTCCACCGACTCGGTCCGCAACTCCCGGCTCACCGCGATCAACAGCACCGTCACGCTCACCGGTGACTCCGGCTACGGCACCTATGCCGACGGCAACAGCCAGCAGGACCTCTTCCTCGGCACCCACTTCGACGTGGCCACCTTCGCCGCCATCTCCACCGGCAGCCCGGTCACCTTCGGCGACAGCACCCGCGAGGCGGTCGCCGCGCTCAACACCGAACTCGGTCTCGGGCTCACCGACCGGGAGCTGGCGGCGATCGAACCGCGCCCGTCGGTCGTCAGCTCGCGCGGCTTCGGCGTGATGTGGCACAGCGGCAACGGCGGCTCGGTGACCATCGGCGGCGGCACGCGGTTCACCACCGCAGAGACCATGTTCCTCGACAAGGCCAAGCAGATCAGCATCACCGTGGACGGTTCCCAGGGCGCGCGCCTGCACGCCGGCAACGGGGTCCTCGTCCAGATCATGGAGACCGACGACCCGGGCTCCATGACCGGCACCTACACCGAGCCCACCGGCGACCCGTCGAAGGACACCACCTTCGACACCGCCGCCGAGCACACCGCCGACGCCACCGCCACCTTCACCGACATCGCGCTGCGCGGCGACTTCTACAACGCGATGCGCACCGGCAAGAACCTGGTGGCCGCCTTCGAGCGCACCCGGGTCGAGGGCGTGATCTCCGCGTCGGCGTCCCGGCACGCCGTCTCCACCATCACCTCGACGGAGTGGCGGCAGATCAACCACGTCACCAACACCCCGCAGGCCGCGGTCAACAACGGCGTGATCGTGAAGCTGGGCGCCGGATCGGTCTGGACGGTCACCGGCACGTCGTACCTGACGAAGCTGGTCGTGGACGCGGACGCGACGGTGCAGGCGCCGACGGGCCGGACCCTCACCCTCTCCGTCGACGGCACGGCGACCGCCCTGACCCCCGGCACCACCTACACCGGCGCGCTCACCCTCACCCCTGCCTGAGCGCGGCCAGCGCGATCCGCTCGGCCACCGGGTTCATCTCCTCGCCCTTCGCGTCGGTCGAGCCGACCGAGTAGACGAGGGTCCGGCTCAGGTCGCGGGTACCGGCGATGACGGAGCTGTAGCCGTACCGGGCACCCGACTTGAGCCAGTACACCCGCCCCTGGTACGCGAACCGCTGCAGCCCGGCACTGTAGGTGGCGCCCTCGATGTTCGCCGGGACCGTGAACATCTCCTCCAGCCGCGGTCCCGGCGGCACGATCCGGCCCCGGAAGAGGGAGGTGAGCAGCCGTTCCAGGTCGGCGGTCGTGGAGATCATGTCCCCGGCCGCGAACCGGTCCGCCTGGTTCCACTCCGTGACATCGACGAACTCGGTGGTCCCGTCGGCCTCGGTCACCTTCTGGTAGCCGTGGTTGTGCGGTCCGCGGATCCGCGGGTCGGTGCCGGGGAAGTAGGTGTCCCGCATGCCGGCGGGGCGCAGCACCAGCCGGGTGACCTCGTCGTCGTACGACCGCCCGGTCACCTTCTCGATCAGCAGCCCGAGCACCGTGTAGTTGATGTTGAGGTAGTCCTGCCGGGTGCCCGGGGCGAACTCCGGCCCCTTCGCCACCGCCGACCGTACGACCTGCTCCGGGGTGAGCGTGTCGAAGCGGTGCGCGTACTGCGCCTCGAAGGAGTCGCCCCAGCCGTCACCGGCCTGGATACCGCTGGTGTGGTTCAGCAACTGCCGTACGGTGATGGGCCGGAAGGCCGGGGTGAACAGTCCCGGCAGGTAGCGCTGGACGGGCGCGCCGAGGTCGACCCGCCCGTCCGCCGCCAGTCGCAGCACGGCCGCCGCCGTCACCACCTTCGTCGTCGAACCGGCCCGGAACCGGGCGTCCGGGTCCGCCGCCCGGCCGCTCGCCAGATCGTGCACGCCCGCGCTGCCCCGCCAGGCACCGTCGGTGCCGCCCACCCGGACGAGCGCGGCGGTGGCGTCCGCGTCGGGCAGCCCGGCGATCGCGGCGCGCAGCGCCTCGGCGTCCGGGCCGGTGGTGTTCCGGTCGACGGCGGGTGCCGATGCCGCGGTCGCGGCGAGGGCGGGTGCCGTCAGCGGTCCGGCCGCGAGGGCCAGGACGAGGGAGGCGGCGAGAGCGGTGCTCCGGGTACGGACACGCATGCGTGAGCTCCTCAGAAGGCGATCGGTGAAGGGGATGTGATCATCTTCCCGGGGTGCGGCGGCTCCCGGATCGTCGGCGAGGAGGGCCGGCGCCCCGAAGTCCTCACCCATCAACTCGCACTGGAAATCGGTGAGTTGTAGGGGTCCACCCCCTAGGGGGCGGTAGGCGGCGCGGAACTCCGGGGCGAAAAAGTGTTATCCCGGAACCCCTCACTCCGTCTCCACACTGTGATCCCCGACATGGCCCACGCCACCGCCCCTGCTGAGAGGGTGCGGTTATGAGGACGGACGTGCACGTGCCGCGGCAGTGGCATGCCACCATCGCGGCCGCGCAGACGGGCGACCGGCGCGCACTGGACGAACTGGTCGAGGGCTGGCTGCCGCTGGTCTACAACGTCGTCGGCCGCGCCCTCAACGGTCACGCCGACGTCGACGACGTCGTCCAGGAGACCATGCTGCGTGCCGTCGGCAACCTCGGCACCCTCCGCGACCCGGACAGCTTCCGGTCCTGGCTGGTGGCCATCGCCATGCGGCAGATACGGGACCGGGCCCGCCGCAGACAGGAGCGGAAACTGGACGAGACGGTCCCGGACGGGGGTGCCGACTTCGCCGAACTCACCGTGCTGCGACTCCAGTTGGAGGGACAGCGGCGGGAGGTCGCGGAGGCGGTGCGCTGGCTGGACCCCGAGGACCGGCAGCTGGTGTCGCTGTGGTGGCTGGAGGTCTCCGGTGAACTCACCCGGCGCGAGCTGGCGTCGGCCGTCGGCATCAGCCGGCAGCACGCCGCCGTACGCATCCAGCGGATGAAGGAACGGCTGGAGGTCTCGCGCGGCATCGTGCGCGCGCTGGAGGGGGCCTGCCCCGAGCTGCGCGAGCTGACCGCCCGCTGGGACGGGCGGCCCGACTCCGTGTGGCGCAAGCGGCTGGCCCGGCACATCCGGGGCTGCGGCTACTGCGGCGACACCCGCGAATCCGTCGTACCGGCGGACCGGCTGCTGGTCGGGATCGCCCTGGTGCCGGTGCCGGTGGGCTTCACGCTGTCGCTGGCCCTCGGCGGCAAGACGGCGGTGGCGGCCACCGCCGCGACCTCCGCCGGGTGGTCGGCGAAGGTGCTGGGCGCGCTGACCAAACCGGTGGTCGCGGTGACGGCGGGGGCGACGATCGTCGCGGGCGGCGCGTATGTCGTCGTACAGACACCGGGGGATCCGGCACCGCGTACGGCGGTGTCGCCGACGGCGGTGGTCACGAGCGCGGGGCCCGCGGAGCCGGGGCCGACCACCGCCGCACCGTCCCCTTCGACCTCGCCGTCCCGGTCTCCGTCGGCCTCGGCGAGTTCGGGGGTCTACGGCTCGGTCGTCGACGCGGTGGACAAGGCGCCGGACCCGGACACCAGGCCGGGCGCGCTGCCGCACCGGCCGGAGTCCGGGATCACCAGTACGGGCGGTGCGCACGCCGTCATGAACCACCGCGGGGACAGCGTGACACTCAGCGGACAGGGCTATGTACTGGTCCGCTGGCAGATCTCACCGCAGTACCGGGCCGGGAGCCTGGTGATGCCCTCCTGGACCGGGTTGAAGGGGAAGCTCTTCCATGTGGCGTCCGGGGGCGGGCGGCGCATGGACGACCGGGTGAGCACGACGGACACCTCCGCGACGGGGATGGGCAACTCGGCCGTGGGGTACGCGGTGTTGCCGGCCGGGACCCAGCAGATGTGGCAGAACGAGTACTTCTACGTCGACGGAAGCGTCACGCTGACCGTGAACGAGCGGGGAGCCGACTACGGGCTGAGTGTCTTTCCCTCGTCGTGGGACGCGGCGGAGAAGGACGTGCTGTACGGGCCGCCGGACGGGGCCATCCGGTACGGGCTGGTGCGGGACGACGGGAAGGATTCGGCGCCGGTTCCGCAGTACGTGACGCGGAAGACGCCGAGTGACGCCTCGACGGTGCCTCAGCGGTCGGCCGTGTAACCACGCAGCGCGTTCAGCACGTCCACCCTGTTCGTCGTGATCGAGTCGACGCCCGTCTCCAGGAGGCGGCGCATCGAGCGGCGGGTGTCCGGGGTCCAGCACGAGACCAGGTAGCCGCTGCGGTGCACGTGTTCCGTGAGGGCGTGGTCGAGCAGGCTGAAGCGGTAGTTGAGGTAGTGCGGGCGGATCGCGGCCAGCAGTACCGGGCGGGCCGGGGCCAGGGTCGTACGGGTCAGGGCGATCTCGGCGGCCGCGTCGGCCGCCCGTACCGCCAGCATCGACGGGGCGTCCCCCGTGTAGTACACGCGGTCCGTCGCACCGCACTCCCGGGCCACGGCCACGATCCTGGCCACCGCCCGCTCGCTCGGGGCGCCGGGCAGGTCGATCATCACCCGGCCGCCCTCCGTCGCCGCGAGCGCCTCGGCGAGCGTCGGGACACCGCCCTCCGTCAGCCCGCGCACCTCGTCGGCCGACAGCGCGGTCAACGGGCGGTCGTGCCTCCACAACCGCTTCAGCGTGCCGTCGTGCAGCAGGACGGGGACGCCGTCACGGGTGAGGCGTACGTCGGTCTCCACCGCGTCCGCGCCCAGTCGGAGCGCGGAACGCAGGGAGTCGAGCGTGTTCTCGCGGAAGCGGTAGGGGTCGCCACGGTGGGCCACGGCGGTCACGGTCTGCATGAGCCCATGTTCTCAGGGGCGGGCAGGGGCGCGGGCAGGGGTTTTCAGGGGGCGAGCCACGCCTTGGTGTAGGCGTCGATCTCGGCCGAGATCCGGGCCTTGCCCGACTGGTCCAGGAACGACGCCTCCACCGCGTTCCTGGCGAGGTCGGCGATGCCGCGCTCGTCGAGGCCGAGGAGGCGGGCGGCGACCGCGTACTCGCCGTCGAGGTCGGTGCCGAACATCGGCGGGTCGTCGGAGTTGATCGTGACCAGGACACCGGCGTCCACGAAGTCCTTGATCGGGTGCTCTTCGAGGGTGCGGACCGCGCGGGTGGCGATGTTGGAGGTCGGGCACACCTCCAGCGCGATGCGGTGCTCGGCGAGGTGCGCCAGGAGCTTCGGGTCCTGGGCGGAGCTGGTGCCGTGGCCGATGCGCTCGGCACGCAGCTCGACGAGGGCGTCCCAGACCGTGCCGGGGCCCGTGGTCTCACCGGCGTGCGGGACGGAGTGCAGGCCGGCCGCGATCGCTCGGTCGAAGTACGGCTTGAACTGCGGCCGGGGCACGCCGATCTCGGGGCCGCCGAGACCGAAGGAGACGAGACCCTCCGGGCGGATCCGGTCGTCGGTCGCCAGCCGTACCGTCTCCTCGGCGGCCTCCAGACCCGCCTCGCCGGGGATGTCGAAGCACCAGCGCAGCACCGTGCCGAACTCGGCCTCCGCCGCCTTCCGCGCGTCCTCGATCGCGTCCATGAAGGCCCGCGCGTCGATCCCGCGCCGGGTGGACGAGAAGGGGGTGATCGTCAGCTCGGCGTAGCGCACCTGCTGGCGGGCCAGGTCGCGGGCCACCTCGTAGGTGAGCAGCCGGACGTCCTCGGGCGTGCGGATCAGGTCGACGACCGACAGATAGACGTCGATGAAGTGCGCGAAGTCCGTGAACGTGAAGTAGTCGGCCAGCGCCTCGGGGTCGCTGGGGACCTTGGAGTCGGGGTGCCGGGCGGCCAGTTCCGACACAATACGGGGGGAGGCGGAGCCGACGTGGTGGACGTGCAGTTCGGCCTTGGGCAGCCCGGCGATGAAGGGGTGCACATCACGCAGGGCGGCGGGAACGGTATGGCGGTCGGTCAAGGGTTCCTCCCCGGAACGGCGCGGGCCGCCTACGGCGGGGTACGGCCGTGGGGTCCTGCGCGGTGATCGGCTGATCGGTGACTCGGGGTCATCGTAGGCCGGGCCGGGATGCGGCGGGGGGCCGGGCCTTAGCATGACGGCGGCATACGCGCAGGAGAGGGGACATCGCACGATGGCTGACGAGGTGCCGCAGGCTCCGAAGACACGGCTGGAGAAGGGGGCGGACGCGGGTCCCGGGGACGGCCTCGGAGACAGGCCCGGGGACGGGCCGGCGGGGGACGGCGTCGCCGACGCGCCGCCGCCGGGGTGGGTCAACCCCTACGCCGCGCCGTCCGGCACACCTACGGCTCCGCCGGCGAACCCCTTCGCCGCGCCGAACCCCTACGCACCGCCCGCGCCGCAGCAGGGTGCGGCCGTGCCTCCGCCGCCGACAGCCCCGGACGGGCCCGGGCAGGTTCCCTACGGCTATCCCGGCGCCCCCGCCCCCGTCGCTCCCGGCCCCGGTTACGGCTATCCCGGCCAACCGCTGCCCTCCTACCCGGGCGGGCCCGCGGGCTACGGCGGCTGGCCCGGGATGCAGCCGATGCCCAACAACGGGCTCGGCACCGCCAGCCTGGTCACCGGGATCATCAGCGCGATCGGGTTCTGCCTGGTGCCGGTCTCGCTGGTGATGGGGGTGCTGGCGATCGTCTTCGGTTCCATCGGGCGGGCCCGGGTGGGGCGGGGCGAGGCCACGAACGGGGGGCAGGCGCTGGCGGGGATCATCTGTGGGTCGGCGGGGCTGGTGATCTCCGGCGGGTTCGTCGCGCTGCTGGTGCTGGCTGCGAGGCACGGAGGATAAGGAAAGGAACGGTCGTGGTTCGGGCGCGGGCTGGTGGGGGCTGGTCGCGCCCACGCGGCGGAGCCGCATATCGATACAGCCCCGCGCCCCTTAGGCGGGACCAGTTCTGTCGGTCAGCAACTGCTCCCTTGCCTCCATCAACGCGAACCCCAAGAGGTTCAGCCCCCTCCACTTCTCCGGGTCCTCGGCTCTCTCGTCACTCGCCGCCAGCCCGATCCCCCACACCCTGTCCACCGGGCTCGCCTCCACCAGGACCCGGCTCCGCGTCCCCAGCAGAAAGTCCCGCAGCTGCTCGTCGGCCGCGAACTTGTGCACGCTGCCCTCGGTCACGATGCCGAAGCGCTCCCGCTGCCATATCGCCTCGTCGAAGCCCCGGACGAGTCGGCCCGCCTTCTTCGCCTCGGCCGGATGCGCCGCCGCCAGGACCCGGCGCTCCGCCTCCGCGTCTTCGAAAAGCCTCGCCTTCGCCGCCATCATCCAGTGCTCGGCGGTCGCGTATTCGACACCTTCGACCACGAAGCGTGACGGCCACCACTGGCTCAGACAGCTCGCCGAGACCCGGCCGTCCGGTCGCGGGCGGTGTCCCCAGAAGTGCAGGTACTTGATCCCGGCCCCCGCCCGGACCGCCCTGATCAGGGCCTCCGCGGAATCGATCCTCGTCATGCATGCCACTGTGGCACGCACCACTGACACTCCGTCCCGCCTTTTCCTCCCCGACTCGACACCTGGTCGACAGATTCCGTCGCGTAACCAAAAGGCAACAACGGAATCACTTGTTGGACTCCCCTTGCTCTGTCAGGATCGGCAGTCAAATCGAGCTGGAGCTACGCCACCCGCCTCTCGGGACGGGGTGACGGCGGAGGAGAAGCGACATGGACAAGCCGGGCACCGCCACCCCGGAGACCTTCCCCGCGCAGGAGCGGCTCGCGGGCGGCGCGCAGTACATCGGGGGACGGCTCACCAAGGGCACGTCCGGCCGTACGCACGCCGTCGTCGACCCGGCCACCGGCGCGGAGGTGTACACCTACGAGCTGGCCGGGACCGACGACGTCGACGCGGCCGTAGCGGCGGCCCGCACGGCTTTCCCGGGCTGGGCCGGGGCCACCCCCGGCGAGCGGTCCGACGCGCTGCACCGGTTCGCCGCCGTGCTCGCCGACCGCGCCGAGGAATTCGCCCGTGCCGAGTCCCTCCAGTGCGGCAAGCCGCTGAAGCTGACGCGCGAGTTCGACGTGCCGGGGACCATCGACAACACCGCGTTCTTCGCCGGTGCCGCCCGGCACCTGCAGGGGCAGGCGGCCGGTGAGTACTCCGGCGACCACACCTCGTACGTCCGCCGCGAGGCCATCGGTGTCGTCGGTTCCATCGCGCCCTGGAACTATCCGCTCCAGATGGCCGCCTGGAAGATCCTCCCGGCGATCGCCGCCGGCAACACCATCGTGCTCAAGCCGGCCGAGCTGACCCCGCTCACCTCGCTGCTCTTCGCCGAGGCCGCCACCTACGCCGGTATCCCCGACGGTGTCATCAACGTCGTCACCGGGACGGGGAAGGTGGCCGGTGAGCATCTCGTCGGGCATCCCGACGTGGCGATGACGTCCTTCACCGGCTCCACCGGGGTGGGAAAGCGCGTCGCCGAGATCGCGACGGCGACCGTGAAGCGGCTGCATCTGGAGCTCGGCGGCAAGGCGCCGTTCGTGGTCTTCGACGACGCCGATCTGGAGGCCGCGGTGAACGGCGCCGTCGCGGGCGCGCTGATCAACACCGGGCAGGACTGCACCGCCGCCACGCGCGCGTACGTGCAGCGCCCGCTCTACGACGCCTTCGTCGAGCGGACGGCCGCCCTGATGGAGACCGTGCGGCTGGGAGACCCGTTCGCTCCCGGTACCGACCTCGGGCCGCTGATCTCGCACACCCAGCGGGACCGGGTCGCCGCCTTCGTCGAGCGGGCGCGTGGCTACGCGCGCGTGGTGACCGGCGGGGAGGCTCCCGAAGGGGAGCTGAAGGACGGTGCGTACTACCGGCCGACCCTGGTCGCCGACGCGCCGCAGGACAGCGAGATCGTCCAGTCCGAGATCTTCGGGCCGGTGCTGGTCGTTCTCCCGTTCGACAGTGATGATGAGGGCATCCGGCTGGCCAACGACACGCCCTACGGTCTGGCCGCCTCCGCGTGGACGGGCGGCGTCTACCGGGCCAACCGCGCGACGCGTGAGATCAAGGCGGGGTGTGTGTGGGTCAACGACCACATCCCGATCATCAGCGAGATGCCGCACGGCGGCTACAAGGCGTCCGGCTTCGGCAAGGACATGTCGGCGTACTCGTTCGAGGAGTACACCCAGGTCAAGCACGTAATGTTCGATAATACGGCGGTGGCGCGGAAGGACTGGCACCGCACGATCTTCGGGGACCGATAGTCAGATCTTCGGCCGCTCATCACGGCCATCTTCCCGAAAGGGCATCTAGCGCATGAGGCAGTATGAGCCCGACCGCCCTACCCCGGTCGAAGTGGCCGCCATGCGGCGCAGTCTCCGCAACGGCCGGGCCGCCCTGGCCCGCCGGTCGTTCCTGGGCGGCGCGCTCGCGGTGGGCGGCGTCGGGGCGCTGAGCGCCTGCGGCATCCCCGCGGCCGGCAAGTCCCAGGGCGGGGTCTCCGCCGACGACCACTCGGCCACGGAGAAGGTCGTCAACTTCTCCAACTGGCCCGAGTACATCGACGTCGACGACAGCGGGAAGATCCACCCCACGCTGGACGCGTTCCGCAAGCGGACCGGCATCACGGTCAAGTACACCGAGGACATCAACGACAACGACGAGTTCTTCGGCAAGATCCAGCCGCAGCTCGCCGCCGGCCAGGACACCGGCCGTGACCTGATCGTCCTCACCGACTGGCTGGCCGCCCGCATGATCCGGCTCGGCTACGTCCAGAAACTGGACGCCGCCAACCTGCCGCACGCCTTCGCCAACCTGTCGGAGCAGTTCCGCAGCCCCGACTGGGACCCGGGCCGCGCCTACTCGTACCCCTGGCAGGGCATCTCGACCGTCGTCGCCTTCAACAAGAAGGCCCTGAACGGCGTCGAGGTGAAGTCGGTCTCCGACCTGCTCGACAACCCCGCGCTCAAGGGCCGGGTCGGCCTGCTCACGGAGATGCGGGACACCGTCGGCATGACCATGCTCGACATGGGCATCGACCCGGCGAAGTTCACCGACGACAACTACGACGCGGTGATCGCGCGGCTGCAGAAGGCCGTCGACAAGGGGCAGATCCGCCGCTTCACCGGCAACGACTACACCTCGGACCTCAGCAAGGGCGACCTGGCCGCCTGTGTCGCCTGGGGCGGCGACATCGTGCAGCTCCAGGCCGACAACCCGGATGTCGCCTACGTCATCCCGGACAGCGGCTACATGACGTCGACCGACAACATGCTGATCCCGAACAAGGCGCGCCACAAGACGAACGCCGAGCGGCTCATCGACTACTACTACGAGCCCGAGCCGGCCGCGGAACTCTCCGCCTACGTCAACTACGTCAGCCCGGTCGGGGACGTACAGCCTTACCTTGCCAAGATCGACAAGTCGGCGGCGAGCAACCCGCTGATCGTTCCCGACAAGGCCATGCAGGCCAAGTCCCATGCCTTCCGCGCCCTGAGCTCGAAGGAAGAGACGGCCTACCAGCAGAAGTTCGCGAAGCTCACAGGGGCGTGACGACACCATGACGACAGACAGCAGCGGCGACGTCCGCCTCACCGGCATCGGCAAGACCTACGACAACGGCTTCACCGCCGTACAGCCGATGGACCTGACCGTGCCGCAGGGCTCCTTCTTCGCCCTCCTCGGTGCCTCGGGCTGCGGCAAGACCACCACCCTGCGCATGATCGCGGGCCTGGAGGAGCCGACCACCGGCACCGTGCACCTCGGCGACCAGGACGTCACCCATCTGCCGCCGTACAAGAGGCCGGTGAACACGGTCTTCCAGTCGTACGCCCTCTTCCCACACCTCGACATCTTCGAGAACGTCGCCTTCGGTCTGCGCCGGCGCGGCATCAAGAGCGTCAAGAAGCAGGTCGAGGACATGCTGGAACTGGTCCAGCTCGGCGAGCAGGCCCGCAAGAAACCGCACCAGCTCTCCGGCGGCCAGCAGCAGCGGGTCGCGGTGGCCCGCGCGCTCATCAACCACCCCAAGGTGCTGCTCCTCGACGAGCCGCTCGGCGCCCTCGACCTCAAGCTGCGCCGCCAGATGCAGCTGGAGCTCAAGCGGATCCAGACCGAGGTCGGCATCACCTTCGTGCATGTCACGCACGACCAGGAGGAGGCCATGACCATGGCCGACACGGTCGCCGTGATGAACGCGGGGCGCGTGGAGCAGCTCGGCTCGCCCGCCGATCTCTACGAGAACCCGAACACGACCTTCGTGGCGAACTTCCTCGGCACCTCGAACCTGATCGAGGCCGAGGTCGACACGAAGAGCGGCGACGACATCATCCTCAAGGCCGGCGGCGGGAAGCTGGTGCTGCCCGAGGCGCGATGTTCGGCGCCGACCACGACCGGCGGCAAGGTGCTGGTCGGGGTCCGCCCCGAGAAGATCTCCCTCACCCACGCCGACGACGCGGGCTCCATCCCCGAGGGCCGCAACCGGATCACCGGCAAGGTCGCGGACGCCAGTTTCATCGGCGTCTCCACGCAGTACGTCATCGACAGCGCGGTCTGCCCCGAGTTCGCGGTGTACGTGCAGAACATCGAGCGCGACGGACGGCTCGTCCCCGGTGCCGACGTCGTCCTGCACTGGAGCCCGGCCCACACCTTCGGTCTCGACGCCGCCCAGGACATCGACGCCGGCACCGAGGAGGAGGCCGCCTGATGGCCACGCTGACGGAAGCGCCGCCGCCCCTGGCGCCGGCCCCCGAGAAGAAGCCGGCGCGGAAGCGCGGCCGGTTCACGCCGTACTGGCTGCTGCTGCCCGGCATCCTGTGGCTGATCATCTTCTTCGCGCTGCCGATGATCTACCAGGCGTCCACGTCGGTCCAGACGGGCTCCCTGGAAGAGGGCTACAAGGTCACCTGGCACTTCGCGACCTACTGGGACGCGCTGAGCGAGTACTGGCCGCAGTTCCTGCGGTCCGTCTTCTACGCGGCCGCGGCCACGGTCCTGTGCCTGCTGCTCGGCTACCCGCTGGCGTACCTCATCGCCTTCCGCGCGGGGCGCTGGCGGAACCTGATCATGATCCTGGTGATCGCGCCGTTCTTCACCAGCTTCCTGATCCGCACCCTGGCCTGGAAGACGATCCTCGCCGACAACGGCCCGGTCGTGCACGTCCTGAACTCACTGCACATCCTGAGCCTCACCGACTTCCTCGGCTGGACGGCCGGCGACCGGGTGCTCGCCACCCCGCTCGCGGTGGTGTGCGGTCTGACGTACAACTTCCTGCCGTTCATGATCCTGCCGCTCTACACCTCGCTGGAGCGCATCGACGGACGGCTCCACGAGGCGGCCGGCGACCTGTACGCCAAGCCGTGGACGACGTTCCGCAAGGTCACCTTCCCGCTGTCGATGCCGGGCGTGGTCTCCGGCACGCTGCTGACCTTCATCCCGGCAGCCGGTGACTACGTCAACGCCGAACTCCTCGGCTCGACCGACACCCGCATGATCGGAAACGTGATCCAGACGCAGTTCCTGCGGATCCTGGACTACCCGACGGCGGCCGCGCTGTCCTTCATCCTCATGGCCGCGATCCTCGCCATGGTCACGATCTACATTCGCCGGTCCGGGACGGAGGATCTGGTCTAAATGCCCTTCGTCAACTGGCTCAAGAAGAATCTCGTCGTCATCGCGGGACTGCTGACCCTCGGATATCTCCTGCTTCCGAACGTCATTGTCACGGTGTTCTCCTTCAACAAACCGAAGGGGCGCTTCAACTACGAATGGCAGCAGTTCTCGCTCGACGCCTGGAAACAGCCGTGCGGGGTCGCCGACATGTGCGGCTCGCTCTCCATCAGCCTCCGGATCGCCGCCCTCGCGACGATCGGGGCCACCGTCCTCGGCACGATGATCGCCTTCGCGCTGGTCCGCTACCGCTTCCGGGCGCGCGGCGCCGTGAACTCGCTGATCTTCCTGCCGATGGCCATGCCCGAGGTCGTGATGGCGGCCTCGCTGCTCACCCTGTTCCTCAACATGGGCGCCCAGCTGGGCTTCTACACCATTCTGATCGCCCACATCATGTTCTGCCTCAGCTTCGTCGTCACCGCGGTCAAGGCGCGTGTGATGTCGATGGACCCGCGCCTGGAGGAGGCGGCCCGGGACCTCTACGCCGGACCGGTGCAGACGTTCGTCAGGGTCACCCTCCCCATCGCGGCCCCCGGAATCGCGGCGGGTGCGCTGCTGTCCTTCGCGCTCTCCTTCGACGATTTCATCATCACCAATTTCAACGCGGGCTCCACCGTCACCTTCCCCATGTTCGTCTGGGGTTCGGCACAGCGCGGTACGCCCGTTCAGATCAACGTCATCGGTACGGCCATGTTCCTGGTCGCCGTACTGTTCGTGCTGGCGTCGATGCTCATCAACAACCGCCGCAACAGGCAAAAGGCATAACCCTTAATTGACTCTGTAGGGAGTTGAAAATCATGGCCCCAAGCGCCATGAGCCGTCAGGCAGATTGGACCAAGTCACTTTCCGAAGCACAGCCGGTGCCGTACTGGCTGGAAGACCCCGGCAAGCCCCACCCCGAGCCCGCGCTCACCGGCGCCGACACCTGCGACCTGCTGGTCGTCGGCGGCGGGTACAGCGGACTGTGGACCGCGCTCAACGCCAAGGAGCGCGACCCCGGGCGCGATGTGGTCCTGCTGGAAGGCCATGAGGTGGGCTGGGCCGCCTCGGGCCGCAACGGCGGCTTCTGCGCCGCCTCCCTCACCCACGGGCTGCCCAACGGGCTCGCCCGCTGGCCCGACGAGATCCACACACTCCAGGAGCTGGGCCGGCGCAACCTCGACGAGATCGAGGCCGCCGTCACCCGGCACGGCATCGACTGCGAGTTCGAGCGCACCGGCGAGATCGACGTCGCCACCGAGACCTACCAGGCCTGGGAACTCCGCGACTGGCACAAGCAACTGGAGCAGAAGGGCCTCGCGGACGGCATCGAGTTCCTCGACGCCGACGAGGTGCGCGCGCAGGTCGCCTCGCCCACCTTCGAGGCCGGCCTGTGGGACCGGCGGGGCGTGGCCATGCTCAACCCGGCCAGGCTCGCCTGGGGTCTCAAGCAGGCCTGCCTCGCACTCGGCGTCCGCGTGTACGAGCACACGCCCGCCCTCGACCTGAAGGCGTACGGCGCCGGCATGGCCGTACGCACCCCGTACGGCTCGGTCCGCGCCCGCCGGGTCGCGCTCTGCACCAACATCTTCCCGAGCCTGCTCAAGCGGGTCCGCGCCTACACCGTCCCGGTCTACGACTACGCCCTGATGACCGAGCCGCTCACCGCCGAGCAGCTCGGCGCGATCGGCTGGAAGAACCGGCAGGGCCTCGGCGACTCCGCCAACCAGTTCCACTACTTCCGCCTCTCCGCCGACAACCGCATCCTCTGGGGCGGCTACGACGCGATCCACCACTACGGCGGCCGGGTGCGCCGTGAGTACGACGACCGCCCGGAGACCTACGCCAAGCTCGCCGGGCACTTCTTCAGCTGCTTCCCGCAGCTGGAGGGCGTCCGCTTCACGCACGCCTGGGGCGGCGCGATCGACACCTGCTCCCGTTTCTCGGCGTTCTTCGGCACCGCGCACCAGGGGAAGGTGGCGTACGCGGCGGGCTACACCGGCCTCGGTGTCGGCGCGACGCGATTCGGCGCCGACGTGATGCTGGACCTGCTGTCGGGGGAGGAGACCGAGCGCACCCGCCTGGAGATGGTCCGCAAGAAACCGCTGCCGTTCCCGCCCGAGCCGTTCGCCTGGACGGGCATCGCCCTCACCAAGTGGTCGCTGGCCCGCGCGGACGCGCATGGCGGGCACCGGAACCTGTGGCTCAGGGCGATGGACCGGCTGGGACTGGGTTTCGACAGCTGACCTTCTGATATGTGACCCAGGTCACTTCAAAAGCCTGCCGAAAGCCGCGTAATGCTCGCGGAGGACCTCCCTCTCTCCCCGTGGCGCGATATCCGCGTCCGCGTGTGAGCTGGGGAGGTCCTCTGATGACTGGGGCGAAGACGGCGGTCGAGTGGCTGGCATCCGTCGCACCGGATCCCGAGTCCTGTCGCCGGGAATGGGAGCGCAACCCCCTGGGGATCGCGCTGCTGCCCGCGGGCAGGGCCTGGGACGTGCTGATCCTGCCGGGCGAACTCGGCTGTCCCACCCTCGACGTGCTCACCCGCGTCCTCGATCAGCCGGGGCCTGTCCTGGTCGACTTCGGGGACAACCGGGTGGGCTTCTTCGTGCCGCCCGGAACGGCCGCGCGGTGGCTCGGTACGGGGATCCGCACGGCGGGGGCCGGGACCTGGATCGTCGTGCCGTATCCCGGGCGGGCGAGCCGGGGGATGCGGTGGCTGGTGGCGCCGGACGGGTCCGGGACGTTGACGGATCCGGCGCTGTTGGAACTGGCCATGCATGAGGCGGCGGCGGGGTTGGCCGACGACTAGGCGCCGTTCGTGCGTGGGTCGTCGGTCGGCTGCGGATTCGTCGTGGCTGGTCGCGCAGTTCCTCCCCCAGCCTTCGGCCGGGGGTACCCCCAGCGCCCCTTCGGGGTGCTTTGCCGCAGATCTTGACAAGTTGATTGGTCTGGACCAAATTGAGCGCGCTCCCACCCTCCAATTCCCCCACGTCCGGAGGTCCTTGTGGTTCGCGCAAGGATGTCAAATCGCGATGACCGACATGCTGCTGACCGGCTTCCCGGTGGCGGGCGACGCCGACAACGTCTTCCCGGCGCTCCGTCCCGACCAGGTGGCGATCGGCATGCCGGCGTCGACCGACGCGGGCAACGGCTATGTGGCCCCGTCCGAGGTCACCGAGGCCCTGGACTGTCTGACGAAGAAGACGAACTGCGGGTCGTACGGCACGCACGGCACCTGGCCGGCGCTGCGAGGCCTGATGACCTGGTCGGTCAACTGGGACCGGTACTCGAACTGGGAGTTCCAGAAGAACTTCGACGCGTACTTCGGCTGAGCAGCAGTCTCAGCGCCGTCAGCAGGACGGTGGCCAGGCACCAGCTGGCCACCACGTCCAGCGGCCAGTGCCAGCCCCGCCGGACCAGGCCGTAGGAGACGCCCAGGACCAGGGCCGCGCAGATCCCGACGGCCAGCCGGCGGGCCCGCGCGGAGGCCAGCCAGGGGAGGAGGACCAGGGTCGACGAGCCGTACGCGATCGCTGCGGTGGCCGTGTGCCCGGAGGGGAAGTAGCCGACCGCCGGGGGTACCACGGGGGTTCCCGGGCGGGCGGTCCAGTCCTTGAGCGGCACGATGATCGCGGGGACCAGGGCCATCAGGACGGCGGCGGCCGTGGGCGGCAGCCACCAGCGGTCTGTACCGGTGGCACGCCCGCGCCAGGCGACGTAGCCGATGACGGCCACCAGGACCGGGATGGCGACCTGCACGTTCCCGAGGTCGGAGAGGCCGGAGGAGAACCGGTCCGGATGGACGAGTGCGCTGCTCAGACGGCTGTCCAGGCGGAGCAGCGGGCCATGGGCGACGACCTGCCAGGTGATCAGCGCGAAGAGGAGGGCCGGCAGGCCCAGGAGTCCCAGGAGGGGAAAGAGGAGGAAGGAGGTCGGCCGCCCCGGAACAGGGGGGGTGGTTCCGAGGCGGCCGTCCGGATCGGAACGCCGCGCGCCCCGGGGGGTTTGGGGCGGGCGACCGTCCGATCGGTGAGGAGATCCGGAGCCGGAGGCCCCGGTTGTGTGCGCGAGGGCACGACCAGGTCGAAGCTGGGGAGGCCCCGGCCTGAAATCGCCCACAGTCCCCTGTGGGCGGGGTGTATCTCTCATCTGGATAGAACCTACGGCAGGGGCGGGTGCCGCGACAGGCGGAATCGCGTCCCGTCATCCACCCCGCACACCTTCTTCACACGGCCTGACGGGGGCCGCCCCAGCCCCTCACATCACACCAGGTGGGAGGGGTGGGGCGGTGGTGGCACAGGGGTTCGACAGCCTTTGAGCCGGCTGCGAGAAGCCTGTGACTCAGATCCGGGCGAAGGCCTGCTCGATGATGTCCAGGCCCTCGTTGAGGAGGTCCTCGCCGATGACCAGCGGGGGCAGGAACCGCAGCACGTTGCCGTAGGTGCCACAGGTCAGGACCAGCAGGCCCTCCTGGTGGCAGGCCTTGGCGAGGGCGGCGGTCGCCTCCGGGTTGGGCTCCTTCGTCGTACGGTCCTTGACCAGCTCGATGGCGATCATCGCGCCGCGGCCGCGGACGTCACCGATGACGTCGAACTTCTCGGCCATGGCGGTGAGGCGGGGCTTCATGATCGCCTCGATGGCCTTCGCCCTGGCGTTGAGGTCGAGCTCCTTCATCGTCTCGATGGCGCCGAGCGCACCGGCGCAGGCGACCGGGTTGCCGCCGTAGGTGCCGCCCAGACCGCCGGCGTGCGCGGCGTCCATGATCTCGGCGCGACCGGTGACGGCGGCGAGCGGCAGACCGCCCGCGATGCCCTTGGCGGTGGTGATCAGGTCGGGGACGATGCCCTCGTCCTCGCAGGCGAACCACTGGCCCGTACGGCAGAACCCGGACTGGATCTCGTCCGCGACGAAGACGATGCCGTTGTCCTTGGCGAACTGGCTGATCGCCGGCAGGAAGCCCTTGGCCGGCTCGATGAAGCCGCCCTCGCCGAGCACCGGCTCGATGATGATCGCGGCGATGTTGTCCGCGCCGACCTGCTTGGACATCTGGTCGATGGCCTGCTTGGCGGCCTCGGGGCCCGCGTTCTCCGCACCGGTCGGCCAGCGGTAGCCGTAGGCGACCGGGACGCGGTAGACCTCGGGGGCGAAGGGCCCGAAGCCGTGCTTGTACGGCATGTTCTTGGCGGTGAGCGCCATCGTCAGGTTGGTCCGGCCGTGGTAACCGTGGTCGAAGACGACCACGGCCTGCCGCTTGGTGTACGCACGCGCGATCTTGACGGCGTTCTCGACGGCCTCGGCACCGGAGTTGAACAGGGCGCTCTTCTTGGCGTGGTCACCGGGGGTCAGCTCGGCGAGCGCCTCGGCGACCTCCACATAGCCCTCGTACGGGGTGACCATGAAACAGGTGTGGGTGAAGTCGGCCAGCTGGGCGCTCGCCCGGCGTACGACGGCCTCGGCGGAGGCGCCCACGGAGGTCACGGCGATACCGGAACCGAAGTCGATCAGACGGTTGCCGTCGACGTCCTCGATGATGCCGCCACCCGCGCGGGCGGTGAACACCGGCAGCACGGAACCGACGCCCTGCGCGACCGCGGCGAGACGGCGGGTCTGCAGCTCCTGCGACTTGGGGCCGGGGATGGCGGTGACGACGCGGCGCTCCTGCGGAAGTGCGGTCATGGGGGCTCCCTGATGAATCGTGCGAACCGGCGCGTTCCGGGCTGCGTACCGAGTGTTCTCCCGGGTGACTCCGGTGGTGCGTTTTCGGACGCTTTCCTTCTTTCTTCGCAGGCTAGGGCCGGGTGTGGGAGGTGGGCATGCTCCATGTGGGCGTTGTCGGAGAGTGACGTTGTCCGCAGTGGACAGGTGACGTTGTCCGTGGTGGACACGGCGCGGACGGCGGGGCCGCGGCCGGACGGCAAGGATCCTCGGCCGCGTAAGCGGTGAACTCCCCTTGTGGGGGCATTAGATTGGCCGCTGACGGTGGACGGAACGGCTGGTCAGGGAGCGAGAGCGATGGACAGCGACGGGACGCGGGACGCGCGGGGCACGCAGGCGAATCCTGTGCCGCGTCCGGCGGGGCCGCAGGACGCGGGCGGTACGCCGACCGAGGCCGCCGCGGTGCCACCGCGACCGACGGCACCGCCGGCCGTGCCTCCGCTGCCGGACGGCTCGGCCTTTCTGAGCTGGCTGCGGGCGCCCAGGCCGGAGGCGGCGCCCGGGGTGTGGCGGTTCCGGTACACCCCGCGGCCGGAGCAGGAGCCCGAGCGGATCCCGGCCCGGCAGCTGCTCAGCGGCGCGCTGATCGCGTTCCTGGTCGGCTGGCTGGTCTGGTCGCTGCTCTGGAACGGCTACCTGGGCGGCTGGTGGGTCGTGCCCCTGGACCTGTTCACCCCGGACTCCTGGCGGCACAGCGACAACGCCGTCGGCAACGCCTTCCTCTGGTACGGCTACTACAGCCTGATCGCCCTTGCGATCATGCTCGTCGTCGGCCGCCTCGGCCGCTGGGGCGAGGTCTGGCGCCGCTACGGCCCGCCCGCCTGGGCCCAGGCCGCCCCTGCCGCCGAACGGGCGCCCGCGCCCGAGCAGGACCCCGCCGAGTTCCTCTACCTCCGTCAGGCCGGGGCCGCCGAGGCCGCCGACCGGCTCGCCGCCGAGGCGCGGACCGGGCTGATGCGGGACGTGGACCACGCCCGGATCGCCCGCGCCTGGCAGGGCGTGCGCAGCGGCCGGCACAGCATGGCCACCTTCACAAGTGCGGTGCTCAGCGATGGCGCCGCCGCCTGTCTGCACCCCTCGGGCGAGCGCGACCTGCCCGCCCGGCACGCCCCGCACGACCTGGTCACCGGCCAGGTCCGGCTCGGTACGACGGTCGACGACCCCCGCAACCCCTACCACTACCGGGGCGCCGGCCTCGCTCTCGGCCCCGAGCTGCTCGGCACCTCCCTGCTCGCCGTCGGCCCGGTCGGCTCGGGCAAGACCGGCGCGCTGGTCCGCCCGCTCGCCGAGTCGCTGTGCCTGCACGCGCTCGCCGGCCGCGCCTCCGTGGTCGTCGTCGGCGCGGCCGGCGCCGGGCTCGGACCCGCCGACTCCTACGACGTCGTCGTCCGCATCGCCCACCCCGAGTCGGTCTACGACCTCGACCTGTACGGCGGTACCACCGACCCCGACGAGGCCGCCGCCATACTCGCCGAGGCCCTCGTCGGCGACCTCGCCGACCCGCACCCCGGCAGCGACAGCCGCCGCTCCACCACCGTCCTCGCCCAGCTGCTCGGCCCGTTCAAGGCGGTCCACGGCCGCTTCCCCTCCGTCCCCGAACTCCGCCAGCTCCTCGACGGCGCCGCCGGCCCGCTGGCCGCGCTCCGCAAGGCGCTCACGGCCACCGGACACGAGTCCTTGCTGCGCGAACTGGACGCCCGGGAACGGCAGATGGGCCACCCCGGGGACGTGGGCGCGGTCCTGGCCGACCGTATCGCCCTCCTCGACCGCCCGGCCTTCGCCGGTTTCTTCGACACCTCCGGCCAGTCCCGCCCCTTCTCCCTCAAGGCCCTCGACCACCCGGTCCGGGTCCGCATCGACCTGCCCGAACGCGGCCACGCGGACGCCTCCCGCATCCTGGCCCGCCTGGTGCTCGCCCAGTTCACGGCGAGCGTGACGGTACGGGACGACCGCTCGCTCTTCGCCTGTCTGCTCCTGGACGACGCGACGGGCGTGGTCACACCGGAGGCGGTCCGTGCCGTACAGCGGCTGCGTTCGGCCAACGCGGGCGTGGCGCTGACCCTGCGCACCCTGGACGACGTACCCCGCCCGCTGCGCGGCCCCCTGCTGGGTGCCACCGGCTGCAGGATGGCCTTCTCCGGTCTCACCCCCTGGGACGGCCAGGACTTCGCCGAGGTCTGGGGCAAGGAGTGGACCGAGGCCCGGGACGTCACCGACCGCCAGATCATCGCGGAGACCCCCGCGGGCAAGGCGTTCACCGTCGTCCGCCGGGTCATCACCGGCAAGGCGCCCACCGCCCGCGCGGTCACCGTCCGGCAGGTCGAGCGGGAGCGCTGGTCGGCCTCCGAACTGGCGCACGAGGTCCCGGCGGGCCATGCGGTCCTCTCCCTGACCACCGTCAAGGGCGAACACGCGCCACCGCTGCTGGTGGATCTGAGGGGCGGTCCGCGGGTCTGAACACGCCGCTCCACAGGACCGTACAGTGAGGCAGAATCGATAGAGGTCGTTCATACGAGACGGCCAAAGTCCCTGTGAAGAGAAGATCGGCCCCATGCCTCCGACGCTCGCCTCGCTCGTCCACCACTCCGCGCTCAAACTGACCGTGCGCGCGGGCGAGGACCGCCTCGACGTACCCGTGCGCTGGGCCCATGTCAGCGAACTCGCCGACCCGGTGCCGTACATGGAGGGCGGGGAACTGCTCCTGATCACCGCGCTGAAGCTCGACGCGGAGGATCCGGAGGCGATGCGGCGCTATGTGAAACGGCTGGTGGGAGCCGGTGTGGTGGGCCTCGGCTTCGCCGTCGGGGTCAACTACGACGACATCCCCAAGGCCCTCGTCGACGCGGCGGAACAGGAGGGCCTGCCCCTGCTGGAGGTGCCTCGCCGCACCCCCTTCCTCGCCATCAGCAAGGCGGTCTCGGCGGCCATCGCGGCCGACCAGTACCGCGCCGTGACGGCGGGCTTCGCCGCCCAGCGCGAACTCACCAGGCAGGCGCTGAACGCCGGCCCGGAGGGCCTGCTGGCCGCGCTCGCCGCGCAGGTGGACGGCTGGGCTGCGCTGTACGACGCGTCGGGTGCGGTGGTGGCCACGGCACCGGAGTGGGCGGGCCGCAGGGCGGGCCGTCTGACGGCGGAGGTGGAACGGCTGCGGGAGCGCCCGGCGCCGGCGTCCGCTGTGGTCGGCGGCCCGGACAACGAGGACCGGGTGGAACTGCACTCGCTCGGGACCGGCCGGCGACCGCGCGCGGCCCTCGCGGTCGGCACGGCGGCGGCCCTCGGCACGGCGGAGCGCTACGCCGTGCATTCGGCCATCGCGCTGCTGACCCTCACGACGGAACGCTCCAGCTCCCTCCACGCGGCCGAGCAGCGGGTCGGGGCGGCGGTGCTGCGCATGCTGCTCGCCGGGCAGCCGGACCATGCGCGAGGGGTCGCCGGGGACCTGTACGGCGGGCTGCTCGACGCCCCGTTCCGGGTGATCGTCGCGGACGCGGACGGCGAACGGCTGGCCGGGCTCGCGGAGGCGGTGGAGTCGGCGGCGGCGCGCGCCGGGGAGGCCGTGCTGGTGGTGCCAGAAGGGGAGCGGCTGGTGGTGCTGGCCGCGGACGGAGGTGCGGCGGTGACGGCGTGCCTGGACTACGCGGCGGCGCGGGAGGCCGCGCGGGCGGGGACGGCGGAGCAGGGCGGCGGGGAGGACGACGAAGCGGTCGTGGGCCTCTCCGCCCCGTCCGGCCCGATCGCCGCGGCCGCCGCCTACAAGCAGGCCGAACAGGCGCAGTCCGTGGCCCGGCGGCGGGGACGGGTCCTGGTGGAGCACGAGCAGCTGGCGTCGGGGTCGGTGCTTCCCCTGCTGGCCGACGACGCGGTGAAGGCGTTCGCCGACGGTCTGCTGCGAGCCCTGTACGAACACGACGCCACGGGCCGGGGAGACCTGGTGGCCTCCCTCAGGGCGTGGCTGTCCCGGCACGGCCAGTGGGACGCGGCGGCGGCCGACCTGGGCGTCCACCGCCACACGCTCCGCTACCGGATGCGCAGGGTGGAGGAGATCCTGGGCCGCTCCCTGGACGACCCGGACGTGCGGATGGAACTCTGGCTGGCCCTGAAGGCGACGTCGACGGAGTGAGACCGCTCCGTCACTGCGCCAAACCGGCGCGGCGCCGCCTCCCATCACTACACCCCGGACAAACGCCGCTTCCCGCTGCCGCGCCTACCGTGGACAGCGAAAGCCAAGTGCACATCCCATACGCGGAAAGGCCGGGATCCTCATGACCTCCACGCACGCCTTCTGGCTCGCCGGCCGCCAGGTCACCGGCGAGGACACCTTCGACGTCACCAACCCGTGGGACGGCCGTCTCGTCGGCAAGGTCGGCGTACCGACCGACGCCCAGGTCGAGGAAGCCGTCGCCGCCGCGTACGCCGTACGGGACGAGTTCGCCGCCACCCCGGCCCATGTCCGCGCCGCCGCCCTCGACCACGTCAGCCGGCGCCTCGTCGAGCGCACCGAGGAGATAGCCCGGCTGATCTCCGCCGAGAACGGCAAGCCCATCAAGTGGGCCCGCGGCGAGGTCGGCCGTGCCGTCTCCGTCTTCCGGTTCGCGGCCGAGGAGGCCCGCCGCTTCAACAGCGGCGAGGCCCAGCGCCTCGACACCGACCTCGGCGGCCAGGGTCGCCTCGCGCTGACCCGCCGCTTCCCGAAGGGGGTCGTCCTCGGCATCGCGCCGTTCAACTTCCCCCTCAACCTCTGCGCGCACAAGATCGCCCCGGCCATCGCCGCCGGCGTGCCGATCATCCTGAAGCCGGCCCCCGCGACCCCCCTCTCCGGCCTGATCATCGGCGACCTGCTCGCCGAGACCACCGGTCTCCCCGTCGGCTCCTGGTCGGTCCTCCCGGTCGCCAACGACAAGATGACCGCCCTCGTCCAGGACGAGCGCCTCCCGGTCATCTCCTTCACCGGTTCCGAGAAGGTCGGCTACTCGATCATGGACTCGGTGCCCCGCAAGCACTGCACCCTGGAGCTCGGCGGCAACGGCGCGGCTGTCGTCCTCGGCGACTACTCCTCCGACGCCGACCTCGACTGGGCCGCGACCCGCATCGCGACCTTCTCGAACTACCAGGGCGGCCAGTCCTGCATCTCGGTGCAGCGGGTCATCGCCGACGCGTCCGTCTACGACCGACTCCTCCCGCGCATCGTCGCCGCCGTCGAGGCCCAGGTCACCGGCAACCCCGCCGACGACAACACCGACGTCGGACCGCTGGTCAGCGAGGCCGCCGCCGAGCGTGTCGAGGCCTGGGTGAAGGAGGCCATCGAGGCCGGCGCCACGCTGGTCACCGGCGGTGACCGCGACGGAGCCACCTTCGCGCCGACCGTCCTCACCGACGTCCCGGCCGGCACCAACGTCGCCTGCGAGGAGATCTTCGGACCCGTCCTCACCGTGCAGAAGGTGAATGGCGAGGCCGAGGCCTTCGCCGCCGTCAACGACTCCAAGTACGGCCTCCAGGCGGGCGTGTTCACCCACGACCTCCAGGCCGCCTTCCGCGCCCACCGCGCGCTGGAGGTCGGCGGCGTGGTCGTCGGAGACGTCCCCTCCTACCGCGCCGACCAGATGCCGTACGGCGGCGCCAAGCAGTCCGGCGTCGGCCGCGAGGGCGTCAAGTTCGCGATGGACGACTACACCTACGAACGAGTCCTGGTCCTCACGGGCCTCGCCCTCTGACCTGCCACGGACAGACCGCAGAGAGACAGAACGGCCGCAGCCCACTGTGCGGGGGCTGCGGCCGTTCTCCGTGCCGACCGCTCCGGACCCTCAGCCGGAGAAGTCGACGTGCGCGAGCCGTAGGGGGCCGCGCAGTCTGAGGTGGACGTCGTGGACGCCCTCGGTGGCGAGGGGGGCCGTCAGCGAGGTGTACGTGTATGCGTCCGGCGTCGGGTCGGTGAGTTTCAGCTCCGCCAGCGACGGGCCGCCGTCCAGGGTGAGTTCCAGCGTGCCCGTGCCTGACACCCGAGCCGTCACCTCCGTCACCCCCCGGCCGAAGTCGCAGTCCCGGTAGACGAGTTCACCGGAGCCGTCGCCCTGCGGCGTGACCGCGTCGCCCTCCGTCCTCGTACGGTCCACGATCGCGATGTTCGACTGCTCGTCGAAGTCCGCCGCTTCCAGGCCGCGTTCGGCGGCAGGCCGCGGCGCCGCCTGCTCGCCGTCCAGGGTCAGCGTCGTACGCAGGCGGACGTCCTCGCTGGACGCACCGACCAGTACGTCGTACGGACCGTGCTCCAGGCGCCGCCGGCCGTGTGCCACATCCCAGAACTCGAAGGCGGAGAGCGGGACTTCGAAGGTCACCTCGGCCCGTTCGCCGGGGGTGAGGGTGAGGCGGCGGTGGGCGAGGAGCTCCCGGCGCGGGCGGATCGACGACGGTTCGACGGCCCGGGTGTAGAGCTGGACCACCTCGTCCGCCGTCACATCGCCGGTGTTGGCGACCGTGAAGGCCACCCGGAGCGTCCCGTCCGTCACCGCGGTCGTCAGGTCCGCGTAGGAGAAGGACGCGTAGGACAGCCCGTGGCCGAACGGGAAGAGCGGGGTTCCCTCGAAGTAGAGGTAGGTCTGGCGGGCGCCCAGGATGTCGTAGTCGAGGAGGTCGGGAAGGTCGGCGTCGGCCGCGTACCAGGTCTGCGGGAGGCGGCCCGCGGGGGAGACGTCACCGGCGAGGACACGGGCGAGGGCGGTGCCGGCCGCCTGGCCGCCGTGGGCCGTCCAGAGCACGGCCGGGAGGCGGGCCACGTCCACCGCGTAGGGGTAGGCCGACGTCAGCGCCAGCACGGTCCTCGGGTTGGCGGCGCGGGCCGCCCGCAGCAGCCGTTCCTGCTGCGGGGGCAGCGCGAGGGTCGTACGGTCCTCGGTCTCGCGGCCGTTGATGTGCGGGTCGTTGCCCGCGACCACCAGGACCGCGTCGGCCGCGGCGGCGACCCTGGCGACGGCGTCCGTACCCCGTTCGACGATGATCAGTTCGAAGATGGAAGCGTTTTCGGCGGCAACCCTCACACCGTCGGCGGCGACAGAGACGTGGCGACCCGTGCCGAGATGCCGGAGGAGGTGACCGTTCTCGTGGGGTTCCAGGCGGAACGTCTCCTGGACGACCCAGCCGCCGGGCTGGTCCGCGGCGGCGCGGACGAAACCGTCGTCGGCGACCGAGAGGTAGCGGCCGTCCGGGGCGCGCAGCGTCAGCACCCCCTCGCCCCAGTCGACGAGGGCGAATTCGGTGCCCGTCGCGTCGGTGGTGAGCGGGGGCAGGTCGGTGCGGCCCGCGAGCAGCGCCGGATCCAGGGCGCCTTCCGCGCCGCGCGCCTCGTCGGCGACCTCGGGCGCGGCCGGTACGTGCAGGAAGGTGCCGTCGGCCAGCTTCAGCCGGACCCGGTCCACGCCCTCCGCGAACTCCACCCGCTCCGCGCCGAACCGCTCGTACAGCCCCTCCAGCGGGGTGGAGCGGTGGATCAGGGTGCCGCTGTACCAGTCGAGCTTGCACTCGTCGGCGAGCAGACCGACCACGGCGATCCGGGTGTCGGGCGCGAGCGGCAGCAGGTCGTCGTCGTTCTTGAGAAGTACGACGGCCTGTTCCGCGGCCTCCTGGGCGAGGGCGCGGTGCGCCGGTGTGTCGAACTCCGCGGTGCTCGGATACGGGTCGTAGTGCGGGTCGAACTCGCCGAGGCGGAACCGGACCGAGAGCTGGCGGCGGACCGCCGTGTCGATGTCGGCCTCCGTCAACAGGCCCCGCTCCAGGGCCCCCTCGACCCGCGCGACGATCTGAGAGCCGTCCGTGCCGTGGTCGGTGAAGCTGTCGACACCGGCGAGAAGGGCGGCCGCGGTGGCTTCCTCGTGGGTGTCGAAGTAGTGCTCGTGGTCGACCAGGTTGGAGGGTGCGCCGGCGTCCGAGCAGACCAGCAGGTCCTCCTCGGTCCAGGTGCGCAGCTGCTCGCGCAGGTACGGGGAGACGTGGTTGGGGCGGCCGTTGACCAGGTTGTAGGCGGGCATCACCCCGGCCACCGCACCCGCCTCCACGGTCTCCCTGAAGGCGCGCAGGTCGTACTCGTGCAGCACGCGCGGGCGGACCGAGGAGGAGGAAGTGGCCCGGTCCGTCTCGTTGTTGTGGGCCAGCCAGTGCTTCAGCACGGGGGCCGTGCGCCAGTACACCGGGTGGTCGCCGCGCAGGCCACGGGTGTAGGCGGTCGCGATGGCGGAGGTCAGCTTCGGGTCCTCGGAGTAGCCCTCCTCGTTACGGCCCCAGAGCGGGTGGCGCAGCAGGTTCACCGTAGGGGCCCAGACGTTGAGGCCGACCCGGTCGTCGCGGGCGCGCATCGCCCGGACCTCCTTGGACACGGCCTCCCCGACCCGGCGTACGAGCTCGGTGTTCCAGGTCGCGCCGAGCCCCACCGCCTGCGGGAACACCGTCGCCGGGCCCATCCAGGCGACCCCGTGCAGGGCCTCCTGGCCGGTGCGGAAGGCCGCGATGTCCAGACGCTCGACGGCGGGCGCGAACTGGTGCAGGAAGGAGACCTTCTCGTCCAGGGTGAGCCGTGCCAGCAGGTCGTCGATGCGCTTCGCGAACGGCAGGTGCGCATCGCGGAAAGGCGGCGTAGGCGGCGTTTGTGCGGTCACGTGCGGTTCCCCTTGGGATGGAGCGGCGAGGAGCTTTCGAAGCGCTTCGATGCTCATTCGACGCAGGGGTGGGTGTCAAGGGATGCACACCGTTATTTCAAGCGCCGCATACCCAGAGGTCATCCCCGGTGCCTCGGAGGAATCTTGGGAGCGACCCTTGTGCACCCCCGGGTGTTCACTTAACCTCGCAGCAACATCGAAGCGCTTCGACTAGCCAGTTCGCCCCAGGGACGCATGACAGGGGCCGTGGGACATGGGTCGGGGGACCGCTTCAGCTCAGCCAGTTCCACTCGAGACACCGCAGCCGACGGCCACCGCCGGGTGTCCTGGTGCGCCATGAAGGGTTGACGCAATGACGCCGAACGCCGCTTCCGCCCCCTCCGGGCCGAGCCGGAGAAGTTTCCTCGCCTCCACGGCAGTCGCCACCGCAGCGGTGGCCGGCGGGATGCCGCTGCTCGCCGCCTGCGGAGGGTCGGACAGCGGGTCGGGAGGGGGCTCCTCCTCGGGCAAGGACACGAAGAAGCTGCTGCCGTCCTACGTCGCCAACAACGTGGTGACCCCGGACATCCCGTCGAAGAACGGCTCCTCGATCGGCTTCACCGGCAAGCTCGACCTGGCGACCCTGAAGACCTCCGTCCCGAAGAAGCTCGGCAAGGGCGGCAAGGTCACCATCATGGCCCCGTTCTGGGGCTCCCCGCCGAAGCAGGACAACGCCTACTACACGGCGATGAACAGCATGATCGGCGTCGACGTCGAGTGGCAGAACCAGGACGGCAACACCTACGACCAGAAGCTGGGCGCGGTCCTCGCCTCCAGCGACGTACCGGACGTCGTGGTCGTCCCGAACTGGAACATGGGCGGCAAGATACCCACCGCCATCATCAGCAAGTTCGCCGACCTCGGCCCCTACCTGTCGGGCGACAAGGTCAAGGACTACCCGAACCTCGCCGCCATCCCCACCGACGCCTGGCGGCGCTGCATCTTCGGCGGCAAGCTGCGCGGCCTGCCGATGCCCTCCTCGTACGTGACCAACATCGTGCCCTTCTACCGCAAGGACATCTTCGACAAGAAGGGCTACCAGGTTCCGCGTTCGGCGGACGAGTTCCTCGCGCTGGCCAAGGAGATCACCAACGCCAAGGCCAAGCGCTGGGCCTGCATGGACATGAAGTGGACCGCCTGGCAGATGTTCAGCGTGCTCTCCGGCAGCGAGAAGCCGCTCGGCTGGAACCTCGTCGACGGCAAGCTGATCAACCGCATCGAGACCCAGGAATACCTCGAAGCGCTGGAGTGGACCCGCAAGCTCTTCGCCGCCGGGGTCGTCCACCCCGACGCCATGCTGGGCAAGAACGCCCCCGACGCGGGACCCAAGTTCGCGGCCGGCGAGTTCCTGATCTACCCCAACGACATCAGCCAGTGGTGGAGCCGCACCGCCGAACAGGCCACCCAGAACCCGGACTACAAGATCTGGGGCATGGACGTCTACGCCCACGACGGCGGCAACCCGCAGGTCTGGGCCGAACAGCCCGCCGGCATCTTCGCCTTCGTCAACAAGAAGGCCTCGGAGTCCGTGATCCACGACGTGCTGGCCGTGGCCAACACCACCGCCGCGCCGTACGGGACCAAGGAGTACATGGCCACCAACTACGGCGTGGAGGGCACCCACTACACCGTCAAGAACGGTGTGCCCACCAAGACCACCCAGGGCAACAACGAGGTCATCAACGCCTACGTCATGGTCGCCAGCCCCGCCTCCACCATCGCCCACCCCGACTTCCCCGAGGTCGCCAAGGCCCAGGTGGAGTGGCAGCAGCGGATGGGCTCCTTCACCAAGAAGTCCAGCTTCTTCGGCCAGATGATCACCGAGCCGTCCCGCTACGCCAACCTCATGGACAACTTCGAGACGCTGGAAGACGACATCACGCGCGGCCGCAAGAAGATCAGCGACATGCAGCAGGCCGTCGCCGACTGGAAGAGCAAGGGCGGCGACAAGGTGCGCGACTGGTACCAGAAGCTGCTCGACGACAACGGTTCGTCCGCGAGCTGACCAGGCACCGAGGCAAGGAGAACGGCCGTGTCCCACAGCACGGTGCCTCGCAGCAGGGCCGAGGCAGACGACAGAGCGGGGAGGACTCCGGTGGCGTCCGACGGCACCACCGGAACCCGGAAGAAGGGGAGCACCGGGAAACTGAGCCTGCGCCTCAGATTCAGACGCGACCGCGTACTGATCCTGATGACGCTGCCGGCGGTCCTGCTGCTCCTGGTCTTCAACTACCTGCCGATCCTCGGCAACATCGTCGCCTTCCAGGACTACGACCCGTACGTCAGCGACAACGGCATCGTCTCCATGCTGCACAGCGCCTGGGTGGGCGTGGAGAACTTCCAGCAGATCTTCGCCGACTCGGCGTTCTGGAACGCGGTGCAGAACACCCTGGTGCTGTTCTTCCTGCAACTCGTGCTGTTCTTCCCGATCCCGATCGCGCTCGCACTGCTCATCAACAGCGTGGTCCGGCCCCGGGTGCGGGCGATCGCGCAGGCGGTCCTGTACCTCCCGCACTTCTTCTCCTGGGTGCTGGTCATCTCCGTCTTCCAGCAGATCTTCGGCGGCGCGGGCCTGCTGTCACAGCTGCTGCGCCAGCACGGCTACGACGGCATCAACATCATGTCCGACCCGTCGACCTTCAAGTTCCTGGTCACGGCGGAGAGCGTCTGGAAGGACGCGGGCTGGGGGATCATCGTCTTCCTGGCGGCACTGGCGTCCGTGAGCCCGGACCTCTACGAGGCGGCGGCGATGGACGGGGCGGGCCGCTGGCGCCGCATGTGGCATGTCACGCTCCCCGCACTGCGCCCGGTGATCGCCCTGCTGCTGGTGCTGCGGGTGGGTGACGCGCTGACGGTCGGTTTCGAGCAGATTCTGTTGCAGCGTGATGCCGTCGGCCCCGGGGCCTCGGATGTCCTCGACACCTTCGTCTGGTGGAACGGCGTCCGCAACCAGGACTTCGGCTACGCGGCCGCCGCCGGCCTCATCAAGGGCGTGGTCAGCATCGGCCTGGTCCTCGCCGCGAACAAGGTGGCCCATCTCATGGGCGAGCAGGGGGTGTACAAGAAGTGACCGCCGTCATCGACGAGCCGCCCGTACGGGAACCGTCCCGGTGGGCCGCCCCGCCCCGCCCGGTCTGGGAGGAGGAACCGAGCAAGGCCGGAGTGACCGGCAAGGGACTCGTCCTCGCCCTGGCCTGCCTGGGCATCCTCTTCCCACTGTGGATCGTCGTCGTCACCAGCCTCTCCTCACGGAAGACGATCGACCAGGCCGGGGGCCTGGTGATGGTGCCCAAGGGCATCACCTTCGTCGCCTACAGGGAACTGCTGAGCGGCGGCCAGGTCACCCGGGCCACGATCATCAGCATCGGGATCGCCCTGGTCGGCACGCTCTTCTCGATGACCGTGTCGGTCCTGTGCGCCTACGGCCTCTCGCGCATCGGCTCCCTCGGCCACCGCTGGTTCCTGATGCTGCTGCTCGCGACGATGTTCTTCAGCGCGGGCCTGATCCCGACGTACCTGCTGGTCCAGTCCCTGGGCCTCACCGACAGCTATCTCGCCCTGATCCTCCCCAGTGCGGTCAGCGTCTTCAACATCCTTGTCCTGCGCGGCTTCTTCATGGGCATCTCGCAGGAACTCATCGACAGCGCGCGCATCGACGGCGCCGGCGACTTCCGGATCCTCTGGCAGATCGTCATGCCGCTGTCGCGGGCGGTGCTGGCCGTGATCACCCTGTTCTACGCGGTCGGGTACTGGAGCGCCTGGTTCAACGCGTCCCTGTACCTCAACAACCAGGACATGATGCCGCTGCAGAACGTCATGATCCAGCTGGTCCAGAAGCAGGAGGCCCCGGTGGGGATGGCCCAGGCGATCAAGACGGGTGAGCTGTCGGGGCTCGCGGTGCAGATGGCGGTGATGGTGATGGCGCTGCTGCCGGTGGCTGTCCTGTCGCCGTTCGTCCAGAAGCACTTCAAGAAGGGGATGCTGACGGGGGCGGTCAAGGGGTAGCCGACAGCGCGTTCTGAAGGGGGCGGCGGGGGAGCGTCGGCGACTGCGGGTGGTTCGTGGCTGGTCGCGCAGTTCCTCCCCCAGCCTTCGGCCGGGGGTACCCCCAGCGCCCCTGAAGGGGCTCGTCGTAGCTGCGGGCATGCGTGCCTCCCCCAGAGGGGGGACCCCCAGGGCGGCACGGGTGGGCGCAGCGGCACCCCGCAAGCGCGGGCAAGTGAAACCCCCTCGCCCCAGCCCCCACCCCGGACCACCAACCCACCCACGCCCACCGAAGGTTCCCCATGCCCACCCTGAGCCGCAGAACCGTTCTCGCCGGTACGGCAGCAGCAACCGCCCTCACCGCTCTGCCGACCCTCACCGCCACCGCCCACGCGGCCGAGCCCCAGCCGCAGGCGTACCGCTGGCGCAACGCAGTGATCGGCGGCACCGGCTTCGTCACCGGCGTCCTCTTCCACCCCGCCACCCCCGGTCTCGCCTACGCCCGTACCGACATCGGCGGCGCCTACCGCTGGGACGACCGGGCCGCCCGCTGGACCCCGCTCACCGACCAGCTCGGCTGGGACGACTGGAACCTCCTCGGTGTCGAGGCCCTCGCCGTCGACCCCGCCCATCCGGACCGGCTCTACCTCGCCCTCGGCACCTACGCCCAGTCCTGGGCCGGCAACGGCGCCGTCCTGCGCTCCGACGACCGCGGCGCCACCTGGACCCGCACCGACCTCGCCGTCAAGCTCGGCGCCAACGAGGACGGCCGCGGCATGGGCGAGCGTCTCCTCGTCGACCCGCGGGACAGCGACACCCTGTGGCTGGGCACCCGGCACGACGGACTGCTCAGGTCCACGGACCGTGGCGCCACCTGGGCGGCAGCCCCCGGCTTCCCGGCCACCCCCTCCGCCTCCGGCCAGGGCGTCAGCCTCCTCGTCGCCGTCGGCCGTGCCGTCTACGCGGGCTGGGCCGACGGCGACGGCGGCGCGACCGCCGTCAACCTCTACCGCACCTCCGACGGGGCGAGTTGGGAGGCCGTACCCGGCCGGCCCACCGGCACCGCCGCCAAGGTCCCGGTCCGCGCCGCCTACGACTGCCACGCCCGGGAGCTGTACGTGACGTACGCCGACGCCCCCGGCCCGGGCGGCCAGGCGGACGGCAGCGTGCACAAGCTGGCCGTCGGCAGCGGCCGGTGGTCCGACGTCACCCCGGCCGTGCCCGGCGGCAGCGACACCTTCGGTTACGGCGGGGTCGCCGTCGACGCCCGACGCCCCGGCACCGTCGTCGTCTCCACCAACAACCGCTGGGCGGCCGTCGACACCCTCTACCGGACGACGGACGGCGGCCGCACCTGGACGTCCCTCAAGGACACCGCCGTCTTCGACGTGTCCGAGACTCCCTTCCTGAAGTGGGGCGGCGACCAGCCCAAGTTCGGGTGGTGGATCCAGGCCGTGGCCGTCGATCCCTTCGACTCGCGGCACGTCGTCTACGGCACCGGCGCCACCCTCTACGGCACCCGCGACCTCGTCCACTGGGCCCCGCAGATCCGCGGCCTGGAGGAGACGTCCGTGGTCCAGCTGGTGTCGCCCCCGGTCGGGGAGGCACACCTGCTGAGCGGCTCGCGGGACATCGGCGTGATGTACCACGAGCGGCTCACCGCGTCTCCGTCCCGCGGTATGGCCGCGAACCCCGTGTTCGGGTCGGCGACGGGACTCGCGCAGGCCGCGGGCAGGCCGGCGTACGTGGTCCGCACCGGCTGGGGCGACAACGGCAACGGCGCGTACTCGAACGACGGGGGCCGGACCTGGGCGCCCTTCGCAGCCCAGCCCTCCCTCGCCCACGACGCCCCGGGGCCGATCGCCACGAACGCCGACGGCAGCGCGCTGCTGTGGTCCTTCGTGCACTGGGACGGGACCAAGTACCCCGCCCACCGGTCGGACGACAACGGCGCCACCTGGACCGAGATCTCCTCCTTCCCGAAGGGCGCCACGCCGGTCGCCGACCCGGCCGACCCGACGCTCTTCTACGCGTACGACACCGACACTGGAACGCTACAAGCCAGCACTGACAGTGGCCGCACGTTCACCGCGCGTGCGACCGGGCTTCCCGCCGGGGACAGCCAGTTCCAGCTGGTCGCGGCGCCCGGCCGGTCCGGTGACCTGTGGTTGAGCGTGAAGTGGAACGGCTTGTACCGGTCCACCGACGGGGGTGTCACCTTCGCCAAGGTCGTGAGCTGCTGGGCCTCCTACACCCTCGGCTTCGGCAAGGCGGCGCCCGGCGCCGACTACCCGGCGGTCTACCTGGTCGGCTCCACGGAGGCCATCACCGCCGTCCACCGCTCCGATGACGAGGCCAGGACCTGGGCCCGGATCAACGACGACCAGCACCAGTGGGGCTGGACCGGGCAGGTCGTCACCGGGGACCCGCGTGTGTACGGCCGGGTCTACCTGGCCACCAACGGACGCGGCGTCCAGTACGGCGAGCCGGTCCGATGACCGCAGGCAAGAGGCCGCCGAGACTCTCCGACGCCACCCGCGGCCGCATCCTCTTCGGCGGCGACTACAACCCCGAGCAGTGGCCCGAGGAGACCTGGCACGAGGACGTCCGGCTGATGAAGGCCGCCCACGTCAACTCCGTGACCATGGGCGTCTTCTCCTGGGCGAAGCTCGAACCCCAGCCGGGGGAACGGGACTTCGGCTGGCTGGACCGGCTGATGGACCTGATGCACGAGAACGGCATCGGGGTCGTCCTGGCCACCCCGACCTCCTCCCCGCCGCCGTGGCTGGGGCGGCTGCACCCGGACACGCTGCCCCGGGACGCCGACGGCCGCACCGAGTGGTGGGGCGGCCGCCAGCACTTCTCGCACTCCAGCGCCACCTACCGCCGCTACGCCGCCGCCATCACCGAGGACCTCGCCGCCCGCTACGGCGGCCACCCCGCCCTCACCATGTGGCACATCAACAACGAGTACTGCACCTTCGATCACGGAGACGAGGCGGCCGCCGCCTTCCGCCGCTGGCTGCGTGAGCGCTACGGGACCCTCGACGCCCTCAACACCGCCTGGGGGACCGCCTTCTGGAGCCAGGGATACGACACCTGGGACGGCATCCTGCCCGCGCGCCACGCCCATTACCTGAAGAACCCCACCCAGGTGCTGGACTTCCGCCGCTTCACCTCCGACATGCTCCTGGAGTGCTACACCGCCGAACGCGACATCGTCGCCCGGCACACCCCGCACATCCCGGTGACCACCAACTTCATGCCGCTGTGGATCGGCCAGGACGCCTGGCACTGGGCCGAGGAGGAGGACGTCGTCTCCGTCGACCTCTACCCCGATCCGCGTGATCCGCTGGGCGCGCAGCACGGCGCGCTCGTCCACGACCTCACCCGCTCGCAGGCGCGCGGTCCCTGGATGCTCATGGAGCAGGCCGCCGGATCGGTCAACTGGCGCGGGGTGAACCACCCCAAGCCGCGCGGGCTGAACCGCCAGTGGTCCCTCCAGGCCGTGGCCCGGGGCGCCGACGCCGTCTGCTACTTCCAGTGGCGGCAGTCCAGGCAGGGCGCGGAGAAGTTCCACTCCGGGATGGTCTCGCACGCGGGGGAGGAGGGCCGTACGTACCAGGAGGTCAGGCAGCTCGGTGCCGAACTCGCCCGCATCAGTGCCGAAGTGGCCGACCGTCACATCGAAGCCGACGTCGCCGTCCTCCACGACTGGCACTCCTGGTGGGCCGGTGCCCACGAAGGCCGGCTCTCGACGCAGGTGGACCTCCCCGACGTCCTGCACGCCTGGCACCGTGCCCTCTGGGAGGCGAACCTCACCACCGACTTCGCCCACCCCGAACACGACCTGTTCTCCTACAAGCTGGTGGTCGTCCCCCAGCTCTACCTCCTCACCGACGCCGCCGTCGACAACCTCCTCGCCTACGTCCGCGGCGGCGGCACCCTCGTCAGCGGCTTCCTGACCGGCATCGCCGACGAGGACGACCGGATCCGCCCCGGCGGCATGGACGCCCGGCTGCGCGAGCTGTTCGGGATCCGCACCCTGCACGAGTGGTGGCCGCTGGACGCGGGGGAGTCCGTCGAGTGCGAAGGCTTCCGCGGGACCCTGTGGTCGGAGGAGATCGAGGCCGCGCCCGGCGTCTGTGAGACGGTGCCCTACCGGGGCGGCGAACTCGACGGCCTGCCCGCCGTACTGCGCAACGGGCGCGCCTGGTACGTCTCCACACTCCCGGAACCGGCCGCGCTGCGCGAGCTGGTCGCCGGGATCGCGGCCGGGGCCGGGGTCCGTCCGGTCCTCGACGGGCTGCCCACGGGCGTCGAGGCGGTCCGCCGGGGTGAACTGCTGTTCCTCTTCAACCATGCCCGTGAGGAGGCGAAGGTCCCCGTGCCCGGTACGCACAGGGACCTGCTGACCGACTCCACCGTGATTGACAAGATCGTTCTCGGCCGGTACGGAGTGGCGGTGCTGAAGCCACGACGATCACCGGAGCTGCCATGACCACCACCGGCCCTGTCCACGGCACCTGGGAACCCGCCCCGGCCGCCCGCTGGGAGGACGCCTTCCTGAGCGGCAACGGCCGCCATGGCGCCCTTGTGTTCGGCGATCCGAACGACGACCGCGTCATCGTCACCCACCACACCCTCGTGCGCCCGAACGGCGGCGAACACGCCCGTCCGCCACGCCTGGCGGCAGAACTCGCGGACATCCAGGACCGGTTGCTCGCCGGGGACCTGAAGGCCGCCGAGGGCTTCACCGACGGCCGCCCCCTCCAGTGGGTCCAGCCCTTCCACCCCGCCTTCCAGACGCGGGTGCGACGCACGCCGGCCGGCGGCACCGACGGCTACCGCCGAAGCGTCGACTTCACCACCGGCGAGGTCACCGCCACCACCGCCGACCGGACCAGCCAGGTCTTCGTCTCCCGCGCGGACGACGTGATCGTGCAGCGGATCAGCGCCACCGCCGACCTCGACATCTCCCTCGACCACCGGCTCCCCGGCGCCCCGCAGGCCTTGGGCGTCGGCCACGGCGCCCTCCGCACCCCCGAGGGCGCCCTGCTCAGCCTCCGTGCCCGCTACCCGGGCAGCGACCGCGCCTACACCGGTGTCACCCTGGTCGCGGTCACCGGCGGTACCACCGAACTCGTCCCGCCGGGAGTCCGGGTCACCGGTGTGTCCACCGTCCTCCTCCTTACGCGCGTGCGCCGCCACACCGGCGAACTGGACGTGGCCGTCGAGGCGCGGGAGCTGCGCGAACTGCTCGCGGACGAACGGTCGTACGAGCAGTCGTACGACACCCTCCTCGCCCGCCACCTCGACACGCACCGCGCCGCCTACACCCGCGTCACCCTCGACCTGGCCGCCGCACCGGCCGAACGCGCACTGCCGGCCTCCGAGTTGCTCAAGCGGCCGGCCAAGGCCGCCCTGCTGGAGCGGCTCTTCGCCGCCGGCCGCTACCACCTGCTCTCCGCCTCCGGCCTCAACCCGCCCCGCCTGACCGGGCTGTGGACCGGCGACTGGGACACCGCCTGGTCCGGCGCCTTCACCAACGACGCCAACGTCAACCTCCAGACGGCCTCCGCGGCCGCCGCAGCGCTCCCCGAGGTCAGCGCGGCCTGCGCCGCTCTGGTCCAGCGTCAGCTGGGCGACTGGCGGGAGAACGCCCGCGCGGTGTTCGGCGCCCGCGGCGCGGTCGCGCCCGCACACAGCGACGGCGAGTCCGGGCTGTCGTACCACTTCAGCCGTGAGTACCCCCTGCATCTGTGGACGGCCGGCGCCGACTGGCTGCTCAAGCCGCTCGTCGACCACGACGAGATCCGCGGCGAGCGCGATCCGCGAACGGCGGCGGCGCTCGCCGAGGTCGCCGCGTTCTACGAGGACTTCCTCACCCGGACCGACGCCGACGGGCACCTGGTCGTCGTCCCTTCCTATTCGCCCGAGAACCGGCCCGCCGACGCGAGCTGGGGCGCGATCAACGCGGCGATGGACCTCTCCGCCGCCCGGCACGCCCTGCGCACGGCGGCCGACTACCACCCCGGACCGGACGCCGACCGCTGGCGCGCCCTCGCCGACCGGCTGCCCCCGCACCGGATCAACGCCGACGGCGCGCTCGCCGAGTGGGCCTGGCCCGGTCTCGACGACACCTACGACCACCGCCACCTCAGCCACCTCTACGGAGTCTGGCCGCTCGACGAGATCACCCCGTACGACACCCCGGAACTCGCGGCCGCCGCCCACCGTGCGCTCGAACTGCGGGGCGCCGAGAACGATTCGGCTCACGGGCACCTCCACCATGCGCTCATCGCGGCCCGGCTGCGGGACGGCGACCGGGTCGCCGCCGCCCTCGGCCAGGTCCTGGACGGCGACTTCTTCCACGCCTCCCTGATGAGCGCCCACTACCCGAACCGCGACGTCTACAACGCCGACGCCGCCCACACCCTGCCCGCCGTGCTGATCGAAGCCCTCGTCCAGTCGACCCCGGACCGCCTGGTCCTGCTCCCCGCGCTCCCGGCCGCCCTCGCACAGGGCCGGCTCCACGGCATCCGCACCCGTTTCGGAGCCGAACTCGACCTCTCCTGGACCCCCGACGGTGCGCAGGCCGTCCTGAAGCCCTCCCGAACGCTCCGCATCGATCTGTGGACTTCCTCCGGCGCGCAGCCGCTTGACCTCGTCGCCGGAGAAGACCACGTCCTCAGCCCGGGGACGTGGTAGCCACCGCAATTCCCCCCACCCATGGAAGGGACACCATGGCAACACGCACGCTCCGCAGGGTCGCCAAGGCCCTGATCGCCCCCGCGCTCGCCCTCGGTGCCACCGTCGGCCTCGCCTCCGCCCCGGCCTCGGCCGCCGTCTGGAGCTCCTGCGACCAGTGGGGCAACACCACGCTGAACGGCTACACCCTCTACAACAACATCTGGGGCTCCGGCGCCGGCAGCCAGTGCATCTGGGCCAACTCCGGCACCAACTGGGGGGTCTGGGCCAACCACCCCAACACCAGCGGCATCAAGTCCTACCCCAACGCCAAGGCGGTGATCAGCAAGTCGATCACCTCGCTGTCCTCGCTCTCCAGCAGCTACAACGTCACGGTCCCGTCGTCCGGCGCGTACAACACGTCGTACGACATCTGGGACACGGGCTACAAGTACGAGATCATGCTCTGGATGAACTACACCGGTGCCGTCGGCCCGCTCGGCACCTCGCAGGGCACGCTGACCCTGGGCGGCCACACCTGGACCGTCTACAAGGGCAACAACGGCTCGAACGACGTCTTCTCGTTCGTGCGTACCTCGAACTCGTCCTCCGGCACCGTCAACGTCCTGCCGATCCTGAAGTGGATCAAGGACACCAAGGGCTGGTTCGGAAACGTCACCATCGGTGACTTCCAGTTCGGCTTCGAGATCACGTCCTCGTCCGGCGGGCTGAACTTCACCGTCAACAGCGAGAGCGTCAGCAGCAGTTGAGAAACCGGTCGGCCCCGCGTGCGGTGCGGGGCCGACCCCCTCGCGGTCAGGCCCGGTCGACCTCCGCGCGCAGCGCGTTGTAGTCGGCGAAGGCCGTGTCGACGTCGGCACGGGTCAGACCGTAGCGGGCCAGGTCGTAGGAGTGGACACGGGTGCCCTTGGGGCGGGCGGTGACGGCGGGGAGCCGGGCCGCGTCGGCCTCGGTCCAGCGGGCGCCCACGGCCGCGTAGAGCTTCGGGGCGCCCGCGGCCGGGTCGGAGCCCAGCCAGGAGTACGGCACGTCGACGAGGGACTCGCGGGGGACGGCCGCACGGGCGGCGAGGCCGCGGGACGCCGAGCGGGCCAGCAGCTGCAGCCAGGTGGCGCCTATCCAGTTCAGGTCGAGGGGGCGGGTGTTCACCGCCATGCCGTGCTCGACCAGGCTGCAGAACGAGGCCACGGCGGTGGCCGGATCGCGGTGCGTCCACACGATCGTGGCATCCGGGAACACCGTGCGCAGCGCGTCCAGGTTCTCCAGGTGCAGCGGGGACTTCAGCACCCAGCGGCGGCGCGGTCGGCCGTACTGGAGCACCTGGTAGATCTGCTTGAGGTAGCGGTAGTCGGCCTCGAAGTCACGGGTCTCGTGCCAGGGCAGGTACTCGGGAATGACGGCCTGGGTGAGCGGCATCACCGTGTGCGGCAGCGCGAAGGTGCACTCCTCCGGGCCCTCGGGGCGCAGGGCGTGGATGTGCCGGAAGCGCGGGGCGAACAGATCGATCCCGCCGGCCAGGCGGCGGGCGGTCGCGATCGCCTTCTGCCGTTCCTCGGCCCCGAGTTCGAGGTCCGGGGTCAGTAACTCCCAGAGCAGCGGACAGCGGTGGTCCGCGGAGAGCGACAGCACGCTGTGGGTGAGCGTGGTGGCGGTGCGGGGCAGGCCCACCACGAACACCGGACGCTCGACGGGCTCCTGCTCGATCCGGGGGTGCTCGGCGAGCAGCCGGCGGATCCGGGCCCGGTTGGCGAGATGACGGCCGACGTGTCCGCGCGCGGACAGCCAGCCGACCGGGGTGAGGTGATCGGCGCCCGACCAACATCGCAGCAGGAACCGGAAGCCGTCGACGAATTGCTCGTCGCCCTCCGTCCGCCCGGCCGCGTCGAGCAGCCGGTCGAAGGCGTGGTCGGGCGTGCGGCGCGAGCGGGAGACGGGTCCGAGGAGCGCGTTGGCGAGCGTGAGAGAGAGCGGGCCGGAGGGCACGGCAGCGGATCCCTTCATGGGGGACAGGGGGAGGGGATACTGACTACCCCCTCCAACTGCCCCACCACACCGCCGAGTTGAGACATTTACCGGCTGGTAACAGCAACTCGCCGTGGCTACTCCGTCACCGGCAGTTTCGCGCCGTCCCGCAGGAACAGCGGAATACGATCCAGCGGCGCGTCCACCGTCACCGCCGTACCCCCCTCGTACGACTCGCCCGTCCACGCGTCCGTCCACCGGGCGCCCGCCGGCAGATACGTCGTCCGGGCCGTCGCCCCCGCCGTCAGCACGGGGGCCACCAGCAGGTCCCGGCCGAACAGATACGCGTCGTCGACCGTCCAGGCCGCCTGGTCCTCCGGGAACTCCAGGAACAGCGGCCGCATCGCCGGCAGGCCCTCCTCATGGGCCTCCCGCATGACCTCCAGGACGTAGGGCCGCAGGCGCTCGCGCAGCCGCAGGTACTTCTCCAGTACCGTGCCCGCCTCCTCGCCGTACGACCACACCTCGTTCGGGCCGCCGGTCATGTCCGGGCCCAGCGGCATGCCCGGCTCGCGGAAGCCGTGCAGACGCATCAGCGGGGACAGTGCGCCGAACTGGAACCAGCGGACCATCACCTCCCGGTACGCCGGGTCGTCCGGGTCGCCGCCGTGGAAGCCGCCGATGTCCGTGTTCCACCAGGGGATGCCGGACAGCGCGGTGTTGAGACCGGCCGCTATCTGGCGGCGCAGCGAGGCGAAGTCGGTGGGGATGTCGCCCGACCACACCGCGGCTCCGTAGCGCTGACTGCCCGCCCACGCCGAGCGGTTGAGGGTGACGATCTCCTCCTCGCCCTCCGCGCGCAGGCCCTCGTAGAAGGTGCGGGAGTTCTCGGCGGGGTAGCTGTTGCCGACCTCCAGGCCCGGTCCGGTCCAGTAGCGCAGGTTCTCCTGGAAGCCGGGCTTCAGCTCGGGCTCGCAGGCGTCCAGCCAGAAGGCCGTGATGCCGTACGGGTCGAGGTAGTTCTCCTTGATCTTCGACCAGAGGTAGTCCCGGGCGTCCGGGTTGGTCGCGTCGTAGAAGGCCACCTGGACGGTCGACGCCACCTCCTTGTCCGGCCAGTCGGCGTGTGCCATCGGGCCGTACTGGGTGCCGATGAAGTAGCCGCGCTGCTCCATGACCGGGTGGTTCTCGCTCAGCGGGGACACCGAGGGCCAGACGCTCACCACCAGCTTGATGCCCAGCTCGTCCAGTTCGCGGACCATCGCGGCCGGGTCGGGCCACTCCTTCGGGTCGAACTTCCACTCGCCCAGGTGGGTCCAGTGGAAGAAGTCGCAGACGATGGCCGAGATGGGCAGGCCACGGCGCTTGTACTCCCTTGCCACCGCGAGGAGTTCGTCCTGGGTGCGGTAGCGCAGCTTGCACTGCCAGAAGCCCGCCGCCCACTCCGGCAGCATCGGTGAACGGCCGGTCGCCGCAGTGTAGTTGCGCTGCCCGTCCGCCGGAGTGCCGGCCGTGATCCAGTAGTCGAGCTGGCGGGCCGAGTCGGCCACCCAGCGGGTGCCGTTGCCGGCCAGCTCGACCCGGCCGATCGCCGGGTTGTTCCAGAGGAGCGTGTAGCCGCGGCTGGAGACCAGGACCGGGATCGACACCTCGGCGTTGCGCTGGATCAGGTCCAGGACCAGGCCCTTCTGGTCCAGCCGGCCGTGCTGGTGCTGGCCCAGGCCGAACAGCTTCTCGCCCTCGTAGGCGGCGAACCGCTGCTCCAGCCGGTGGTAGCCGTTGCCGACGGCGGTGTAGAGGCGGGAGCCGGGCCACCAGAAGTGGGCGCGTTCCTCGGCGAGGATCTCGGTGAGGTCGTCGGTGCGCAGGAACCGGATCAGGCCCTCGGCGGACACCTCCACGGTCAGGTCCCCGACCGTCAGCCACCCTTCCCCGTCACCGATCTTGACGGTCGACCCGGTGACCGGGCGTTCGTCGAGCAGCGCGCCCGGCAGGCCGTCGAGGACCGGACCGCCGAGCCGGGCACGCACCCGGACCGCGGCAGGGCCCCACGGCTCGATCCGCAGTGTCTCCTGGCGCCCGCTCCACTCCAGGGCGCCGTCCCGCTCACGGAACGTGCCGACGGTGGGGGAGGACTGCGCGAGGCTGACCTTGGGCTGGTCGACCGCGGACTGGTTTTCGGCAGGCTGATTCATGTCACGTGCTCCTGAAGGAGTGCAGACAGGGGGGTGCCCCGGCAGGGCAGGGCAGATGAGCCGGAAGAAGAACGGTTCAGGACCCGGCCGGCGCCGGTCCCGTGCTCGCCCGTACCGTCAACTCGGGTGCGATCAGCACGACTTCGTCGCTGCCCCGGCCGTCCAGTTTGGCGACCAGGTGTTCCACGGCGTGCCGGCCCATCTCCTGCGCGGGGATGGCGACCGACGTCAGCCGCACCGAGGCCTGGACGGCGACCTGGTCCGGGCAGATCGCGACCACCGACACGTCCTCGGGCACGGCCCGGCCCTGCTGGCGCAGCAGCGCGAGCAGCGGCTCCACCGCGGACTCGTTCTGGACGACGAAGCCCGTGGTGCCCGGGCGTTCGTCGAAGATCCGGGCGAGGGTCGCGGTCATCGCGTCGTACCCGCCCTCGCACGGCCGGTGCAGCACCCTCAGGCCCAGCTCCCGGGCCCGGGACCGCAGTCCGTCGAGGGTGCGTTCGGCGAAGCCGGTGTGCCGCTCGTAGACCGCGGGGGCCTCGCCGATGACAGCGATGTCACGGTGACCGAGCTTCGCGAGGTGCTCCACACACAGTGCGCCGGTCGCCCCGAAGTCGAGATCGACGCAGGTCAGACCGGAGGTGGAGGCGGGCAGACCGATGAGCACGGAGGGCTGGTCGGTCTGCCTGAGCAGCGGCAGCCGTTCGTCCTCCAGCTCCACGTCCATCAGGATCATGGCGTCGGCGAGCCCGCTGCCGGTGACCCGGCGCACCGCGTCCGGCCCCTCCTCACCCGTGAGCAGCAGGACGTCGTAGCCATGGATGCGGGCCGTGGTGGCCACCGCGATGGCGATCTCCATCATCACCGGCACGTACATGTCCGTACGCAGCGGGATCATCAGCGCGATGATGTTCGACCGGCTGCTGGCCAGGGCGCGGGCGCCCGCGTTCGGGTGGTAGCCCAGCTCCCGGATGCTCTGCTCGACCCGCTGCCGGGTGGTGGTGGAGATGGACCGCTTGCCGCTGAGGACATAGCTCACCGTGCTCGCCGAGACTCCGGCGTGCTGGGCGACCTCGGCGAGGGTGACCATCCAGCTCTCCAAGCTTTGTGAAGCGCTTCGACAGTGCGCATTGCTGACAGGGGCGAGTGAGGGTGTCTCGACAGTAGCCCCAGTGCGGGTGGGTGTCCATAGGTTGTCGAAGCGCTTCGACACTCAAGGCGGTCAATTCATCGGCCGGAGTCGGCAACCTTTCACGGGGGCGGCGGCCGCAAAGAGGTCGTACGGCCGTCAGACGGGTCGTACCACGAACCGTCCCCCGGAAGGACCCCTCGATGCAACACCGCAGACCGCGCCTGTCCAAGTCGGCGAAGACGCTGCTGGCCGCCTCGGTCGCGCTCACCGCCGCCGCGGGCGTCACCGTGGCGCAGGCCGGCGCAAGTGGCTTGCCGAGCGCGGCCTAGTCGCGCTCGGCAAGTACTACGCCACCTTCTCGGCCGCTTCCGGCTGAACTCACTGCTCGGCCCTTTGCGCCTCGTCGCGCTCCCGACTGTCCCCTACGGCAGGACGGTCACGGGTCGCATCCACCCCAACCTGAGAGTGCGGGTACGGTGGCGGGCACCCACATCGGGCAGGCGGTGCCCGATGACGGCAGTCCGGTCGACGCCATGTACAACCGTGTCCCCGGTGTTCGCCGGTTCGTGCCTTCAAGGACTGGCGGACTGTCAGGCTGACGTTAACGTAGCGACCCACTCGCACGGCGGCTCACCACCGGATCCGGTGACTGTGGGGACGCGTGTTCGCCTCCCGGGTCCTGCTCCGGCGGGAGTCGTGCCGGAGCGCTGGGCACCAAGTACGGCAGCGTCAGCCTCGACGGCGCGATGTGGGACATCTACCAGGGCAACATCGGCTGGAACGTCTACTCCTTCGTCCGCCGCGCCAGCACCACCGGCGCCACGCTCAACCTGGACGACTTCACCCAGGCCCTGGTCCGCCGCAAACTGCTGAGCAACGACAAGTACGTCTCCGGCATCGAGTCCGGCACCGAGGTCTTCAAGGGCTCGGGACGGCTTGACACCAAGTCGTACTCCGTCGACATCGGCTGAGAGGCGACCCTCGGGACGGTCGGGTTGTCGTCCGATCGGACCGCGAGGACTGGTGGGGGCGGCCCGTTTCGGGTACCAACGATCCAGTAGCACTGGTCGGTAACGAACGGTCCTCAACGTCCCCTTTTGTGGCGAGGTGAGCCTCGAATGTCCGCCCCCACCACCAAGAAACCCACCGTCACCGAGCGGGAGGCCCGCCAGGTGGCGGAGGCCGCCCGGGAACAGAACTGGCGCAAGCCCAGTTTCGCCAAGGAACTGTTCCTCGGGCGCTTCCGGCTCGACCTCATCCACCCTCATCCGCTCCCCGCGGACGAGGACGTGCGCCGCGGCGAGGAGTTCCTCGCCGAGCTGCGCGAGTTCTGCGAGACGAAGATCGACTCGGCGCTCATCGAGCGCGAGGCCCGCATCCCCGACGAGGTCATCGCCGGCCTCAAGGAGATCGGCGCCCTCGGCATGAAGATCGACCCCAAGTACGGCGGCCTCGGCCTCACCCAGGTCTACTACAACAAGGCCCTCGCCCTGGTCGGCTCCGCGAACCCGGCGGTCGGCGCACTGCTCTCCGCCCACCAGTCCATCGGCGTGCCGCAACCGCTGAAGATCTTCGGCACCCAGGAGCAGAAGGACGCCTTCCTGCCCCGCTGCGCCCGCACCGACATCTCGGCGTTCCTGCTCACCGAGCCGGACGTCGGCTCGGACCCGGCACGCCTGGCCACCACCGCCGTACGGGACGGGGACGACTACGTCCTCGACGGGGTGAAGCTGTGGACCACCAACGGCGTGGTCGCCGACCTGCTGGTGGTGATGGCCCGGGTCCCGAAGTCCGATGACGGCAGGGACGGCAAGGGCGGCATCACCGCCTTCGTCGTCGAGGCGGACTCCCCGGGCATCACGGTCGAGAACCGCAACGCCTTCATGGGCCTGCGCGGCATCGAGAACGGCGTGACCCGCTTCCACCAGGTCCGGGTCCCGGCCGCCAACCGCATCGGACCCGAGGGCTCGGGCCTGAAGATCGCGCTCACCACCCTCAACACCGGCCGGCTCTCCCTGCCCGCCATGTGCGTGGGGGCCGGGAAGTGGTGTCTGAAGATCGCCCGGGAGTGGTCGGGGGTCCGCGAGCAGTGGGGCAAGCCGGTCGCGCTGCACGAGGCGGTCGGCTCCAAGATCAGCTTCATCGCGGCGACCACCTTCGCCCTGGAGGCGGTCGTCGACCTCTCCTCCCAGATGGCCGACGAGGACCGCAACGACATCCGCATCGAGGCCGCCCTCGCCAAGCTCTACGGCTCCGAGATGGGCTGCCTGATGGCGGACGAGCTGGTCCAGATCCGCGGCGGCCGGGGCTTCGAGACCGCCGAGTCCCTCAAGGCGCGCGGCGAACGCGCCGTCCCCGCCGAGCAGATCCTGCGCGACCTGCGGATCAACCGCATCTTCGAGGGCTCCACGGAGATCATGCACCTGCTGATCGCCCGTGAGGCCGTCGACGCCCATCTCTCGGTCGCCGGCGACCTCATCGACCCCGACAAGTCCCTCCAGGACAAGGCGAAGGCGGGCGCGAACGCGGGAGTCTTCTACGCCAAGTGGCTGCCGAAGCTGGTCGCGGGACCGGGCCAGCTCCCCACGTCGTACGGCGACTTCAAGCACGGCGTGGACCTCTCCCCGCATCTGCGCTACGTCGAGCGGCACGCCCGCAAGCTGGCCCGCTCCACCTTCTACGCCATGTCGCGCTGGCAGGGCCGGATGGAGACCAAGCAGGGCTTCCTGGGCCGGATCGTGGACATCGGTGCCGAACTGTTCGCGATGAGCGCGGCCTGCGTCCGTGCCGAGCTGCTGCGCAGCCAGGGCGACCACGGACGCGAGGCCTACCAGCTCGCCGACGCGTTCTGCCGGCAGGCCCGCATCCGCGTCGACGAGCTGTTCACCCGCCTCTGGTCGAACACCGACGACCTGGACCGCAAGGTCGTCAAGGGTGTCCTCGGCGGCTCCTACGAGTGGCTGGAACAGGGTGTCGTCGACCCGTCGGGCGAGGGCCCGTGGATCGCCGACGCGACCCCCGGGCCTTCGCAGCGGGACAACGTCCGCCGTCCGTTCGAGTAGGGGTTCAGCAGTACTTGTCGCTCGGATCCCGCGTCGTCCAGGAGCAGGAGTCGACCTTGGCGCCACTCGCCCTGGTCAGCGTCGCCGTGTCGCTGGTGTTGTTCCACACATAGGCACGGCGGTTCTGGAACTTGTCCGACGCGGTGTCCGTGCCCCGGCCCGTGTGCACCTTCATCGTCCTGTGGGCGCCGATCTTGACGTCCTTGAACACGTACCGGTGGTTGGAGACGTCCTTCAGGACCCAGCCCTTGAGCGAGACGGCCGAGCCGCCGGTGTTCTTGATCTGCACCCACTCGGCGTTGAGGCTGGCGTTGGAACGGTTGTCGCTGCCCGGGCTGTCGAACCAGACGTGGTAGATCGTCACGCCGCCGGCCGCCTGGGCCGGGGTGCTGAGCACCGTGCCGGTGAGCACCGTGCCGGTGAGCAGCGCGGCGCCCGCGAGCGCGGGCAGGACGGTGCGTATGTGCGGAGTACGCATGGAGAGATCCCCCCTGGATCCAACTGGATCCGAATCCGAATTGACAGAAGTGTTATCACATGATCTTCACGTGAACCACACAAAGGGAATTCCGCTCCATACGGCACCAAGAACTGATAAGGCACCCGCGCGAGGGACGCGCTGTCCACCGGGCCGCCGGTTGCGGCAACAATGGGGGGATGACCGACAGTCCCGCCAGTCCGGCACCCCTGGCAGACCCGCACCTCGTGTACGACCCGCTCGTGGGCGACGGCCCGAAGGACGTGGTGATCCTCGGCTCCACCGGATCCATCGGCACCCAGGCCATCGACCTCGTGCTGCGCAACCCCGACCGCTTCCGGGTGACCGCCCTGTCCGCCAACGGCGGCCGGGTCGCCCTCCTCGCCGAGCAGGCGCACCGGCTGCGGGTACGGACCGTCGCGGTCGCCCGCGAGGACGTCGTACCGGCGCTGCGCGAGGCGCTGACGGGCCTGTACGGCACCGGTGAGCCGCTCCCCGAGATCCTCGCCGGCCCCGACGCGGCCACGCAGGTCGCCGCCTCCGACTCCGCGCAGTGCCACACCGTCCTCAACGGCATCACCGGCTCCATCGGCCTCGCACCGACCCTCGCCGCCCTGGAGGCGGGCCACACCCTCGCCCTCGCCAACAAGGAGTCGCTGATCGTCGGCGGCCCGCTGGTCAAGGCGCTGGCCGAGCCCGGCCAGATCATCCCGGTCGACTCCGAGCACGCGGCGCTCTTCCAGTCGCTGGCGGCGGGCACCCGGGCCGACGTCCGCAAACTGGTCGTCACGGCGTCCGGGGGACCCTTCCGGGGCCGTACCAAGGCCGAGCTGGCGAACGTCACCGTCGAGGACGCGCTGGCCCACCCCACCTGGGCGATGGGCCCGGTCATCACGATCAACTCCGCGACCCTGGTCAACAAGGGGCTGGAAGTGATCGAGGCGCACCTCCTCTACGACATTCCCTTCGATCGCATTGAGGTCGTCGTCCACCCGCAGTCGTATGTCCACTCGATGGTTGAGTTCACGGACGGATCCACGATCGCGCAGGCGACGCCCCCCGACATGCGTGGGCCGATCGCCATCGGTCTCGGCTGGCCCGAACGGGTCCCGGACGCGGCGCCCGCCTTCGACTGGAGCAAGGCGTCCACCTGGGAGTTCTTCCCGCTGGACAACGAGGCCTTCCCTTCCGTGAACCTCGCCCGGCACGTCGGCGAGCTCGCGGGCACCGCCCCGGCGGTGTTCAATGCGGCCAACGAGGAGTGCGTCGAGGCCTTCCGGACCGGTCTGCTGCCGTTCAACGGCATCATGGAGACCGTCACCCGGGTGGTCGAGGAACACGGCACCCCCCGAACGGGAACTTCGCTCACCGTGCCGGACGTCCTCGAAGCGGAGACCTGGGCACGGGCCCGGGCCCGGGAACTGACAGCGCAGAAGGCGACCGCGGAGGCGCGTGCATGACAGCCCTGATGATGATCCTCGGCATACTCGTCTTCGTGATCGGCCTGCTGGTCTCGATCGCCTGGCACGAGCTGGGGCATCTCTCCACCGCCAAGCTCTTCGGCATCCGCGTCCCGCAGTACATGGTCGGCTTCGGCCCCACCATCTGGTCGCGGCACAAGGGCGAGACGGAGTACGGCATCAAGGCCGTCCCGTTCGGCGGCTACATCCGCATGATCGGGATGTTCCCGCCGGGCGCCGACGGCAAGATCAGCGCCCGCTCCACCTCGCCCTGGCGCAGCATGATCGAGGACGCCCGCTCGGCCGCCTTCGAGGAGGTCCGGGAAGGCGACGAGACCCGTCTCTTCTACACGCGCGCCCCCTGGAAGCGCGTGATCGTGATGTTCGCGGGCCCCTTCATGAACCTGGTCCTCGCCGTCGCGCTGTTCCTCACCGTCCTGATGGGCTTCGGCATCAGCCAGCAGACCACCACGGTCAGCTCGGTCTCCCAGTGCGTGATCGCGCAGAGCGAGAACCGCGACAACTGCAAGACGACCGACGCGGCCTCCCCGGCCGCCGCGGCGGGCCTGAAGGCCGGCGACAAGATCCTCTCCTTCAACGGCGTGCAGACCACCAGCTGGAACCAGCTCTCCGACCTGATCCGGTCCACCCCCGGCAAGGACGTCGCGATCGTCGTCGACCGCAAGGGCCAGGACGTCACCCTGCACGCGAAGATCGCCACCAACCAGGTCGCCAAGAAGGACTCCAGCGGCCAGATCGTCCAGGGCCAGTACGTCACCGCCGGCTTCCTCGGCTTCAGCGCCGCCACCGGCATCGTCCGTCAGGACTTCGGCGAGTCCCTGACCTGGATGGGCGACCGGGTCGGTGACGCCGTGGACTCCATCGTGGGCCTGCCCGGCAAGATCCCCGCCCTCTGGGACGCGGCCTTCGACGGCGCCCCCCGCCAGCCGGACTCCCCGATGGGCGTGGTCGGCGCGGCACGGGTCGGCGGCGAGATCTTCACCCTGGACATCCCCCCGACCGAGCAGCTGGCCATGGCACTGATGCTGGTGGCGGGCTTCAACCTCTCCCTGTTCCTCTTCAACATGCTCCCGCTGCTGCCCCTGGACGGCGGCCACATCGCGGGCGCCCTGTGGGAGTCGCTGCGCCGCAACCTGGCAAAGGTCCTGCGCCGCCCGGACCCCGGCCCGTTCGACGTGGCGAAGCTGATGCCGGTGGCTTACGTGGTGGCCGGGGTGTTCGTCTGCTTCACCCTCCTCGTCCTGATCGCCGATGTGGTTAACCCCGTCAAAATCTCGTAGCCACCCGACGTTCGAAGCGGCCCGGAACACTGTGTTCCGGGTCGCTTCCATCGAGTGGGTTTACGGGTGGGGGATGTGCTCGCTCCTGTGCCGGTGCCGTAATCTCGAAGCCTGGAACCCGTTTCGGGCGGGACCTGGACCTAGATCCACGACTTGGGGTTGCACAGCAGATGACTGCGATTTCTCTCGGCATGCCGTCCGTTCCGACCAAGCTCGCCGAGCGCCGGAAGAGCCGGCAGATCCAGGTCGGCTCCGTGGCGGTCGGCGGGGACGCCCCGGTCTCGGTCCAGTCGATGACCACGACCCGTACGTCCGACATCGGCGCGACGCTCCAGCAGATCGCCGAGCTGACCGCGTCCGGCTGCCAGATCGTCCGGGTCGCCTGTCCCACCCAGGACGACGCCGACGCGCTCGCCACGATCGCCAGGAAGTCCCAGATCCCGGTCATCGCCGACATCCACTTCCAGCCGAAGTACGTCTTCGCGGCGATCGAGGCCGGCTGCGCCGCCGTCCGCGTCAACCCGGGCAACATCAAGCAGTTCGACGACAAGGTCAAGGAGATCGCGCGGGCCGCCAAGGACCACGGCACCCCGATCCGCATCGGCGTCAACGCCGGCTCCCTGGACCGCCGGCTGCTCCAGAAGTACGGCAAGGCGACCCCCGAGGCGCTGGTCGAGTCCGCCCTGTGGGAGGCGTCGCTCTTCGAGGAGCACGACTTCCGGGAGATCAAGATCTCCGTCAAGCACAACGACCCGGTCGTGATGATCGAGGCGTACCGCCAGCTGGCCGCCCAGTGCGAGTACCCGCTCCACCTCGGCGTCACCGAGGCGGGCCCGGCCTTCCAGGGCACCATCAAGTCGGCCGTCGCCTTCGGCGCCCTCCTCTCCCAGGGCATCGGCGACACCATCCGCGTCTCCCTCTCCGCGCCGCCGGTCGAGGAGGTCAAGGTCGGCAACCAGATCCTGGAGTCCCTGAACCTCAAGCAGCGCGGCCTGGAGATCGTCTCCTGCCCGTCCTGCGGCCGCGCCCAGGTGGACGTCTACAAGCTCGCCGAAGAGGTCACGGCAGGCCTCACCGGTATGGAGGTCCCCCTCCGCGTCGCCGTCATGGGCTGCGTCGTGAACGGCCCCGGCGAGGCCCGCGAGGCCGACCTCGGCGTCGCCTCCGGCAACGGCAAGGGCCAGATCTTCGTCAAGGGCGAGGTCATCAAGACGGTCCCCGAGTCCAAGATCGTCGAGACCCTCATCGAGGAGGCCATGAAGCTGGCCGAGCAGATGGAGGCGGACGGCGTGGCCTCGGGCGAGCCGTCGGTCGCAGTGGCGGGCTGAGGCAGCCGGCCTTCGGGCGCCGGGGGACCTTTTCCGCCCCCGCCGCCCCTACCCACCCCATCTCCAAAGGGCTGCGCCTCTTGGCCCCCGCCACGGTGGTCTGTGTCCCTTGGCCCCCGCCACGGTGGGCTGCGGCCCGTGAACCCCGTCAGTGTTTCGGGGGCAGGGGGCCTGGTCTTTCCCACTCCGCCAGGGGCAGCGCCCCGCAAGGGGCGCGGGGAACTGCGCGACCGGCCCCCACCACCCGCACCCGCCGAACCGAGCGGCTTTCCCGAGTCCGTAGGCGCGAAGGCGGGGGCCCGGGGCGGCAGCCCCCAGAGGGCGGCACCCACAACCGACGGCAACCTACAAGCCAAGGGCACCTCACACGAGGCGGCACGGCTCAGCTTCCGCAGGTACAGTGCGGAGATCAGCAGAACCCATCAGCGTGAGGCCCCGCACGTGTTGACGCAGACCACCTCACGGGTGCTCGAACCGAGTGACCTGGACGCCGCGCTCGCCGTACTCGACCGCGAGCCGGTCGCGAACGCCTTCGTGACCTCACGCGTCCAGGTGGCCGGCCTCGACCCCTGGCGCCTCGGCGGCGAGATGTGGGGCTGGTACGAGGACGGCATGCTTACCTCCCTCTGCTACGCCGGCGCCAACCTCGTCCCGATCTGCGCCACCCCGCGCGCGATCCGCGCCTTCGCCGACCGCGCCCGCAGGGCCGGCCGCCGCTGTTCCTCCATCGTCGGCCCCTCCGAGGCGACCGCCCAGCTGTGGCGCCTCCTGGAACCGCACTGGGGCCCGGCCCGCGAGGTCCGCGGACACCAGCCCCTGATGGTCACCGACCGCATGCCCGCCGACATCGCCCCGGATCCCTACGTCCGCCGCATCCGCAAGGACGAGATGGAGGCGATCATGCCGGCGTGCGTGGCGATGTTCACGGAGGAGGTGGGCGTCTCCCCGATGGCTGGCGACGGAGGTCTCCTCTACCAGGCCAGGGTGGCCGAACTGGTCGGCTCCGGCCGCTCGTTCGCCCGGCTCGACGACAACGGCAAGGTCGTCTTCAAGGCGGAGATCGGCGCGGCCACGGCCCAGGCCTGCCAGATCCAGGGCGTCTGGGTGGCCCCGGAGTACCGGGGCATGGGCCTGGCGGCCCCGGGGATGGCGGCGGTCCTGCGCTATGCGCTGGCGGACGTGGCCCCGGTGGTCAGCCTCTACGTCAACGACTTCAACACGGCGGCGAGAAGGACGTATCTGAAGGTGGGGTTCCAGGAGGTCGGCGCGTTCATGAGCGTGCTCTTCTAGCCGAGGCCAGGGGGAACGCGCCCCGAAAGGGGCGCGGGGCCGTATTCGACATGCGGCTACCGCCGCGTGAGCGCGGGCAACCGTGACGCACCTGCACCCGGACGACGGGGCTCCGCCCCCTGTACTCTCCCCACATGGACCTCGTGATCGGCCCCCTGGACCTCCCCTCCCACGTAGACGAGGCCCTGGCAGTCCAGGCGATCGCTTTCGGCCTGGGCGCCGACGAGGTGGCGGTCCGCCGCCAGATCGTCCTCCGCCATATGCAGTACCCCGGCGCCCGGTCCCTCGGCGCCACCAGCGACGGCCACCTCGTCGGGTTCGTCTACGGCATGCCCAACTCCCGCACCCACTGGTGGTCCACCGTCGTGGAGCCCTACCTCCGGGCCCAGGGCCACGCCGACTGGCTCGACGAGTCCTTCGTCATCACCGAGCTGCATGTGCACCCCCGCTACCAGAACCGCGGCATCGGGCGCCGGCTGATCACGATGATCACCGACGGCGCCGGCGAACCCCGCTCGATCCTCTCCGCGATCGACACCGACAGCCCGGCCCGCGGCCTCTACCACTCCCTCGGCTATGTCGACCTCGCCCGCCAGGTCCACTTCCCCAGCGCCCCGAAGCCGTACGCCGTCATGGGCGCCCCCCTCCCGCTCCGTCGCCGTTAACGGATTTCCACCGGCACAGCAAGCCCGGCTAACCTCCTAGCCATCACCGTTTCCCGGCAGGAGTACAAGAACCATGGCGAACGCACCGGTCCAACGCATGTCCCAGTTGATGGCGAAGACGCTGCGTGACGACCCGGCGGACGCCGAGGTCCTCAGCCACAAGCTGCTCGTCCGCGCCGGGTACGTCCGGCGCACCGCGGCCGGTATCTGGTCCTGGCTGCCGCTCGGCCTGCGCGTCCTCTCGAACGTCGAGCGGATCGTCCGCGAGGAGATGGACGCGATCGGCGCCCAGGAGGTGCTGCTCCCGGCCCTTCTGCCCCGGGAGCCGTACGAGGCGACCGGCCGCTGGGACGAGTACGGCCAGGAGCTGTTCCGCCTCCAGGACCGCAAGGGCGGCGACTACCTGCTCGGCCCGACCCACGAGGAGATCTTCACCCTTCTGGTGAAGGACCAGGCGTCGTCGTACAAGGACCTGCCCGTCACCCTGTACCAGATCCAGAACAAGTACCGTGACGAGGCCCGCCCGCGGGCCGGCATCCTGCGCGGCCGTGAGTTCCTGATGAAGGACTCCTACTCCTTCGACCTGGACGACGACGGGCTCGCCCACTCCTACGCCCTGCACCGCCAGGCCTACCAGCGCATCTTCGAGCGCCTCGGCCTCGACTACCGCATCGTCGCCGCCACGGCCGGTGCCATGGGCGGCTCGAAGTCGGAGGAGTTCCTGGCCCCTGCCGAGGCCGGCGAGGACACCTTCGCGGACTGTCCGAACTGTGACTTCGCGGCGAACACCGAGGCGATCACCTACACGCTGAAGCCGGTGGACGCCACCGACGTGCCCGCGCTGGAGGAGATCCCGACCCCGGACACCCCGACCATCGAGACCCTCGCCGCGTACCTCGGCGTCCAGGCCTCCGACACCCTGAAGAACCTGCTGGTGAAGGTCGACGGGGAGATCGTCGCCATCGGCGTTCCGGGTGACCGCGAGGTCGACATGGGCAAGGTCGAGGAGCACTTCGCCCCGGCCGCCGTCGAACTGGTCACCGAGTCCGACTTCGCCGGGCGTCCCGACCTGGTCCGCGGCTACGTCGGCCCGCAGGGCCTCGGCGAGAAGGTGAAGTACATCGCCGACCCGCGCGTGGCCCCCGGCACCGCCTGGATCACCGGCGCCAACAAGGCCGGCGTGCACGCCAAGAACGTCGTGGCGGACCGTGACTTCACCGTCGACGAGTACGTCGACGTCGTCGTGGTGCTGGAGGGCGACCCCTGCCCGAAGTGCGGCACCGGCCTCAAGCTGGACCGCGCCATCGAGATCGGCCACATCTTCCAGCTGGGCCGCAAGTACGCCGACGCCCTCAAGCTCGACGTCCTCGGCCAGAACGGCAAGCCGGTCCGCGTCACCATGGGCTCCTACGGCATCGGTGTCTCCCGCGCCGTCGCCGCCCTCGCCGAGCAGACCGCCGACGAGCGCGGCCTGGTCTGGCCCCGCGAGATCGCCCCGGCCGATGTGCACGTGGTCGCGGCCGGCAAGGCCCTGCAGACCGAACTCGCCCTGGACGTCTCCGAGAAGCTGCGCGCGGCCGGCCTGCGGGTCCTGGTCGACGACCGGGCCGGGGTCTCCCCGGGCGTGAAGTTCGCCGACGCCGATCTCTTCGGCGTACCGCAGATCCTGATCGCGGGCCGCCGCTCCGGCGAGGGCGTCCTGGAGCTCAAGGACCGCAGGACGGGCGAGCGCGAGGAGCTGACGGTGGACGAGGCGATCGCCCGCCTGACCGCCAACTGAGCCCAACTCCCTTCGCGGGGGCCGCCGGTGACCACCGGCGGCCCCCGCGTCTTTTCAGGAAGGTCTCAGACAGTTCTTCCGATCCGTATGGGAGTCTCACAGACTTCTCTCAGGCCGATACCCGAACGTAATGCGTGACAGAGAGTCACGCAGGAGGGGATCGGTCATGACCGAGAGAGTGCAGCGCAGGCAACCGGGGGAGCGGCAGGGGGAGAAGGGCGCGGCCGCGGCGGTCCGCCGGGGCACCCGGCGTACGGCGGCCCTCGCGGCGGCGGTCACGCTCGCCGCGGCGGCGGGGGTGTTCGCCCTGGTCGGCACGATGCAGTCGGACGCCGAGACGACGGCGAGCAGCAGCGGTACGACATCCAGCGCCAGCAGCTCCGGAAGCAGCTCCGGCTCGAGCACGGACAGCTCCTCGACCTCGTCCTCGTCGTCCAAGTCGACCGACTCATCCAGCTCCTCGTCCTCGTCGTCCTCGTCGTCGTCCTCCTCGGACCTGCAGTCCTCCTCCGACGGGCTCACCTCCGGCAGCGGCTCCAGCGACTCCACCTCGGGGGCGTCATGACCGTCACCGCCCTGCGCACCACGGCCGCCACCGACTGGCGCGCCCTCGGCACCACCGTCCGCCTGGTCGTCACCGACCCCGCCCTGCTGGACTCCTGCAACCTGCTCCTCGCCCGGCAGCTCGCCGAGGTGGACGCGGCCTGCAGCCGGTTCCGCACCGACTCCGAACTGGCCGCCCTCGACACCGCCCACGGCCGCCCGGTCCGGGTCAGCCCGCTGCTCGCCGAGGCCCTCGCCGTCGCCCTGCGCGCCGCCGAGGCGACGGACGGCGCGGTGGATCCCACGGTCGGCTCGGCGATGGACGCGATCGGCTACGACCGCGACTTCACCCTCGTCCGCGAGGACGACCGCCCGGTCTCCCTGCGGGTGCGCCGCGCCCCCGGCTGGCGCAAGGTCACCCTCGACCGCGCGACCGGCACGGTCACCGTCCCCGAGGGCGTCCGCCTCGACCTGGGAGCGACGGCCAAGGCCTGGGCCGCCGACCGCGCCGCCAGGATGCTGGCCGAGGTCGCCGGCTGCGGGGTGCTGGTGAGTCTCGGCGGTGACACGGCCGTCGCCGGCGAGCCACCGGCGGGCGGCTGGCAGATCCGCGTCCAGGACATCACAGGACCGGTGAAGGAGACGCCCGCGCAGGGGCCGTACGACACCGTCGGGCTCCGCTCCGGCGGCCTCGCCACCTCCGGCACCACCGCCCGCCGCTGGCAGCGCGGCGGACACGACCTGCACCACATCGTCGACCCGCGCACCGGCCTGCCCGTCCGCTCCCCGTGGCGCACGGTCTCGGTGGCCGCCGCGAGCTGCGCCGACGCCAACGCGGCGACCACGGCGGCCCTGGTCAAGGGCGCGGGCGCGGAACGCTGGCTGACCCGCCTCGGTCTGCCCGCCCGGCTGGTGGCGCACAACGGCACCGTCGTCACGACCCCCGGCTGGCCCGCGGCCCTGGTGGCCCTGGAGGCGGCGGCATGACCTCCGAGACCCTCTGGTACGCCAACCGGGCCACCGGCGCCGTCTGCCTGGTCCTCTTCACGGTCGTCGTCCTGCTCGGCATCGCCGTCCGGCTCCGCACCCGCCTCCCCGGCCTGCCCCGCTTCGGCACGGTCGCCCTCCACCGCACCCTCTCCCTCTCCGCCACCGCCTTCCTGACCCTGCACATCGCGGTGGCGGTCGTCGACGGCTATGTCGACATCACGGTCCTCGACGCCTTCGTCCCCTTCGTCTCCGACTACCAGTCGCTCTGGCTCGGCCTCGGCACGGTCGCCTTCGACCTGATGCTCGCGGTCCTGGTCACCAGCCTCCTCCGGGACCGCCTCGGCCACCGCGCCTGGCGGGCCGTGCACTGGCTGGCCTACGCCTCCTGGCCGGTCGCCCTCGTCCACGGCATCGGCATCGGCACGGACGCCGGCACCGACTGGATGACCTGGCTGACCGTGGCCTGCGTGGCGACGGTGATCACCGCCTTCGCCCTGCGCACCGCCCAAGCCGTGCGGGCCTCCCGCCAGACGCCCGCCGCACTCCTGCACACCGAAGGGGCCCACTGATGACCGCGCTCTTCACCGACGTCCACATGCCCCCGCGCCTGCTGGCCCCCGGCGGCACCCCGGCCGACCTCACCACCCATGAACAGCGCTACGGCCCGCTCGCGCACGGCGATCCGGCCGCGGTCCTGCGCACCCTCGCCGAATCCGGCCTCACCGGACGCGGCGGGGCGGGATTCCCGGCGTACCGCAAGTTCGTCGCGGTCACCGACGCGGCCCGCCGCACCGAGCGGGCCCCGATCGTCGTCGCCAACGGCGCGGAGAGCGAACCGGCCAGCCACAAGGACAAGACCCTGCTCCGGCTGTCGCCCCATCTGGTCCTGGACGGGCTGCAGCTGGCGGCCGCGGCGACCGGCGCGGCGGAGGCGTACCTCGCCGTCGAGGACGGCGCCTCCTACCTGCAGTCGGCCATCGCCCAGCGCCGCGACCCGGTGCGCGTGCAGGTCGTACGCCTGCCCGCCCGCTTTCTCTCCGGCCAGGCATCGGCCCTCGTCCAGTACCTCTCCGGCGGCCAGGCCCGCCCCACCCACCCGACCCCACCGGTCCGCGAACGCGGGGTGCGCCGCGCCCCCACCCTCGTCCAGAACGTCGAGACCCTGGCCCATCTGGCCCTGGCGGCCCGCTACGGCGCGGAGTGGTTCCGGTCGGCGGGCACCCCGGCCGAACCCGGCAGTGCCCTCTGCACCCTGCACGTCCCGGGCCGCGAAGTCCGAGTGGTGGAAGCCCCGTTCGGCATGAGGATCGGCCGGCTCCTGCCGCTGGAGGGCGCGTCCGCGGCCCTGGTCGGCGGTTACCACGGCACCTGGATCCCGGCCGCGGAGGCCGCCCGGGTCCCCCTGTCCTCCGCGTACCTGGGCGCGGGCGTGCTGGCAGCGCTCCCCGCCGACCGCTGCGGCCTGACCGAGACCGCCCGCGTCCTGCGCTATCTGGCGCTGCAGTCGGCGGGCCAGTGCGGCCCCTGCCTCAACGGCCTCCCGCGCATGGCCGCCGCCTTCCAGACCCTGGCCGCACCGGGCCCCCAGGGCGCCGCCCGCACGGACATCTCGCGCTGGGCGGGCCTGGTGGAGGGCAGAGGCGCCTGCCACCACCCCGACGGCACGATCCGCCTGGTCCGCAGCGCGCTGACCACCTTCGCGTCCGAAGTGGACGCCCACGCCCAGGGCCACTGCACCGCGACCGACCGCACCCCGCTGCTCCCCGTACCCACCGAAGAGATCTGACATGGACCAGCACATAGACATCGACTGGACGTCCTGCCAGGGCCACGGCCTGTGCGCAGAGCTGTTGCCGGAACACATCACGCTGGACGAGTGGGGCTACCCACTGGTCGACGGCCGTCCCATACCGCCCCGCACAAGGAAACGAGCCCGCAGAGCAGCGGCGGACTGTCCGGTGCTCGCTTTGAAACTGAGGGAGGACGGAGCGCCCCGATAGGGGCGCGGGGCCGTATCGATCCGCGGCTCCGCCGCGTGGGCGCGATCAACCCCCACCGGACCCGCACCCGAAACCGTCAGACCCACCCGGCGAATTCAAGCAACAGCTCCGCATCCCTCGGCCGCCCCACGCGAAGCGCCCGCACCCCCGACTCAACCGCACGGAACAGCGTCCACCCGCGCAGCCGCTCCTGATCCACCTCCAGCGACTCGGCAAGCCGCTTGATCCGCCGCCGGGTGATGGACGCCCCGGAGGGGGACGCGATCAGATCCTCCACCCGGTCCCGCACCAACCGCGCCAGATCGAACGCACACTCCCCGACCACCGGATCCGGCCCCACCGCCAGCCATGGCAGCCGCTCCCCGGCCAGCACCTTGCTCTGCCGGAACGTGCCGTGCAGCAGCCGCCGCTCGGGTGGCCCGGCCAGCAGCTCCTCCCGGGCCGCGAGCGCCGCGTCGACCAGCGGCATGACCTCCAGGTCGGCCGTGGTCCGCATCGCCGTCGCCTGCCGCCCCGATCGCTCGGCCACGGTCTCGAACGCATGCCCCTCCGGCGGTTCCACCCAGAGCCGCCGCAGCGTCCCCGCCGCCTCCAGCAGCGCCTTCGCCTCGGGCAGCGACCGCACCGAGACCTCCGGATGCAGCCGCTCCAGCAACAGCACCCCCGCGGCCGCGTCGGCCTCCAGCAACTGCACCGAGCCCAGCCCGCCCCAGTGCGCCAGCGCGGCGGCCTCGCTCTCCGGCCGGGCCCGCCGAGGGGCCAGCTTCAGCACGGCCGGGGTGTCGTCCGCCCGCCGCACCAGCAGTACGACGCTGCTGCGGCCGCCCGGCACCTGCACCCGTTCCACGGTCAACTCGCGTAGCGCGACGGCGTGTTCCAGCGCTCCCGGCAGCTTCTCCAGCCACTCGTCACCGTCCGGCGCCGTCTCACCGAGCGCCTTCACCAGGCGCCGCGGCGGTTCGAAAGCCATACGCGAGTCGTTCCCTTCCTGTTCTGGGTCCTGTTCTAGGGAGTCGCCGAAGCCGAAGCCGAAGCCGAAGCCGGAGCCGCAGCCGGAGCCGAAGTCGAAGCCGGATCCGAGGCCGACCCGCCGGCCACCCCCGCTGCCGCCGCCCCGGTCGCCGGGGCAGTCGCCGCGGCGGACGCCCGTTCCGCGAGCCCAGGGAAGGCTACGCTCTCGCCGCTCCACCGCACCGCACGCACCGCGGCCTCCCGTAGCGCCCCGGCCGCCGCCCCGCGCCGCTGGCCGGAGGACGCCCGGACCATGTCGGAGTACACGTCGGCCACCCGTTCCTCCAGCTGGGCCGCGAGTCGCACGGCCGTCGCCGAGTCGGTCACGGCGAACGGCAGGGCGTACGCCGCGCTCGCGGCGACGGGCTGACCACCCAGGTCCCGCACCTCGCGGACCAGCGCGTCCCGGCGGGACCGGTGCGCGTCGTACGCCGAGCGCGCCTCGGCCTGCCGCTGTTCTCCTATCCGGCCGCCGATGACGCCGTACCCGTACACCGCCGCGTGCTCGGCCGCCAACGCCGCCTGGAGTGCCGTCAGCACCCCGGACTCCGTCCCGTCGCTCACTTGCCACCCTCCGTCAGCAGGTACGCGTGTCCGGCGCCGGCCGCCGCCACCCCGGCCAGCAGTCGCGCCAGTTCGCCCGGCACGTCCAGCAGCGCCTTGGCCCGCTGGTCGGCGAGGGTCCGCTCGGCGGTGGCCAGGGAGGCGAGCGCGGACTTCTCGTCGGTCGGGACCGTGGCGGAGGGCGACGCGGACGGAGAGGCGGTCGTCGACCCTGTCGCCGTCGTCGATCCGGTCGCCGTGGGCGATTCCGTCGCCGAGGGCGAAGCCGCACCCTCCTCGAAGGCCGCCGCGTGTGCCGCCACCTCCGCCCGCAGCGGCCGCAGCCGCTCCGCGAGCGCGGGATGGGCGGCGAGGACGGCGTCGTACTGCCGGAGCAGCCCCCGGCTGTCCCGGGCCGCACGCGCGCGTGCCCGCGCGGAGACCGACGGGCTGCCGCCGTTGCCGGCGGAGTCGGGGGCGGTGGAGCAGCCCGCCAGCACGGCGGCCGAGGCCGCCGAGACGATCAGGCTCCTTCTGCGTACTCCCGAGCGGGTACGCGACGGCGGGGGCAACGGCACGGCAGACGTCCTCGGGGGCTGGATGAGGGCTGGACACGAAGAAATCGGGGGCTGGGCACGAAGAAAAACGAAGAAACACGAAAGGAATGGGGCAAGGGACGGACCCGCCCGTGATCACCGTACCTGCGCACCTGTCCGAAGCCACTCATCGGCACCGCCCGTACCCGGGTGGACGGCAACACACCTCACGACCCGATACCCTTTGACCAGACACGCGACCTATCCCACAACAGCACACGCGGCCGAGGAGTCACCCGGATGAGCACGACCCAGAGCGAGAGGCTGCGAGAGCTCCTGGAACCGCTCGTCACCTCCCAGGGACTGGATCTCGAAGAGATCGCCGTGGACTCCGTCGGACGCAAGCGCGTGCTGCGTGTGGTCGTCGACTCCGACGCCGGGGCGGACCTGGACCAGATCGCCGATGTGAGCCGTGAGCTCTCGGCGAAGCTCGACGAGACCGACGCGATGGGCGAGGCGGAGTACACCCTCGAGGTCGGCACCCCGGGCGCGGAGCGCCCCCTCAAGGAGCACCGGCACTATGTGCGGGCCGTGGACCGGCTGGTGAGGTTCCAGCTGGCCGAGGGCGGGGAACTGGTCGCCAGGATTCTGGACGTCGACGACGCGGGTCTCGACCTGGAGGTGCCCGGCGTGAAGGGCCGCAAGGCCACGAGCCGCAGACTCGCCTTCGCCGAGATCGACAAGGCGCGCGTGCAGGTCGAGTTCAACCGCAAGGACAAGAACGAGAAGGAAGAGGAGGCGTAGCCGTGGACATCGACATGAGTGCCCTGCGGGGCTTGGTTCGGGAGAAGGAGATCTCCTTCGACCTGCTGGTCGAGGCGATCGAGTCGGCCCTCCTCATCGCCTACCACCGCACCGAGGGAAGCCGCCGACACGCGCGCGTGGAGCTCAACCGGGAGACCGGGCATGTGACCGTGTGGGCGAAGGAGGATCCCGAGGACCTGGAGGAGGGGCAGGAGCCGCGCGAGTTCGACGACACCCCGTCGGGCTTCGGGCGGATCGCCGCCACCACCGCCAAGCAGGTGATCCTGCAGCGGCTGCGCGACGCCGAGGACGACGCCACGCTCGGTGAGTACGCCGGGCGCGAGGGCGACATCGTCACCGGTGTGGTCCAGCAGGGCCGCGACCCGAAGAACGTGCTCGTCGACATCGGCAAGCTGGAGGCCATCCTGCCGGTGCAGGAGCAGGTGCCCGGCGAGACGTATCAGCACGGTCTGCGGCTGCGGTCGTACGTCGTCCGGGTGGCGAAGGGTGTCCGCGGGCCGTCCGTGACGCTGTCCCGCACGCACCCGAACCTCGTGAAGAAGCTCTTCGCCCTCGAAGTGCCGGAGATCGCCGACGGGTCCGTGGAGATCGCCGCCATCGCCCGCGAGGCCGGTCACCGGACGAAGATCGCGGTCCGCTCCACCCGTTCGGGTCTGAACGCCAAGGGCGCCTGCATCGGCCCCATGGGCGGCCGGGTCCGCAACGTCATGGGCGAGCTGAACGGCGAGAAGATCGACATCGTCGACTGGTCGGACGACCCGGCCGAGATGGTGGCGAACGCGCTGTCCCCGGCCCGCGTGTCCAAGGTCGAGGTCGTGGACCTGGCGTCCCGGTCCGCCCGGGTGACCGTGCCGGACTACCAGCTGTCGCTGGCGATCGGCAAAGAAGGACAGAACGCCCGTCTCGCCGCCCGCCTCACCGGCTGGCGCATCGACATCCGCCCGGACACCGAGCAGGCGCCCGAGTAGATCACCGGGGGATGACCCCCGGCCCTCGTCCGCGATTCACTCGGACGAGGGGAATACTTCCAAGCCGCAGGTGGCTTGGATTACGACAACGGCCGTTCGATCTTTGCCCCGAAGGGGTGAGGTCGCTGCGGGGAGGTAGACTTAGCAGTGTCTGGCCGGACGCGTGCCCGCGCATGCCCTGAGCGCACCTGTGTGGGGTGCAGGCAGCGAGCGGCCAAGACCGAACTGCTGCGGATCGTGGCGGTCGAGGACGAATGCGTCCCCGATCCTCGCGGTACGCTGCCCGGCCGGGGTGCATATGTACACCCCGCCCAGGTCTGTCTGGACCAGGCGGTGCGCCGCCGGGCACTCCCGCGGGCGCTGCGCGCCCCGGGTCCGCTGGACGTAAAGGCGTTGCGCCGGCACGTCGAGCAGTAACACCGTAAGAAGCGTCGTCCGGAACGTCCGTGCGGCTCTGGTACCCCGCGAGTTGGAAGTAGGTCGAGATTGCGATGAGCACTCGATGAGCACGCGATGAGTACGCCCATGAAGTAGCGACGGTCCGGACACACCCGGACCTAAAAGGAGCGAAGTGGCTAAGGTCCGGGTATACGAACTCGCCAAGGAGTTCGGGGTTGAGAGCAAGGTCGTCATGGCCAAGCTCCAGGAACTCGGTGAATTCGTCCGTTCGGCGTCCTCGACGATCGAGGCGCCCGTTGTACGCAAGCTGACCGACGCCCTCCAGGGTGGCGGCAGCGGCAAGCCCGCCCCGCGCAAGGCGGCCCCCAAGCCCGGCGCGCCCTCTCCGGCGCAGTCGGCCCGTCCGGGTGCCCCGAAGCCGGGTGCCCCCCGTCCGGCTGCCCCGCAGCCTGCCGCCCCGGCCGCGCCCGCGGCTCCGGTGGCGCCCGCCGCCGCGGCGCCCGCCGCCCCGGCTCCGGTCACCCCGGCTCCGGTCACCCCCGCGCCGGCCGCCTCCGGCCCGCGTCCGGGTCCCCGGCCCGCCCCGCGTCCGGCCCCGGCCGCGCCCGAGTTCACGGCCCCGCCGGCGCCTCCGGCCGCCGCGGCGCCGAGCCCGGCCGCCGCGCAGGGTCCGCGTCCCGGCAACGCCCCCCGTCCGGGTCAGGGCGCGCCGCGTCCCGGCGGTCGTCCCGCCCCCGGTCAGGGCCAGGCCCGTCCGGGTCAGGGCGCCCCGCGTTCCGGTGGGCAGGGTCAGGGCCAGCGCCCCGGCGGTGCCCGTCCGGCCGGTCCGCGTCCGGGCAACAACCCCTTCACGTCCGGTGGCTCCACCGGCATGGCCCGTCCGCAGGCCCCGCGCCCGCAGGGCGGTCCGCGCCCGGGTGGCCCCGGTGCCCCCGGCGCCGGTCCCCGTCCGCAGGCGCCCGGCGCCCAGGGCGGCGGTCCGCGTCCGCAGGCTCCCGGCGGTGCCCGTCCGAGCCCGTCCGGCATGCCCCGTCCGCAGGGCGGTCCGCGTCCCGGCGGCGGCTCCGCGGGTCCGCGTCCGAACCCCGGCATGATGCCGCAGCGTCCCGCTGCCGGCCCGCGTCCCGGCCCCGGTGGCGGCGGTCGCGGTCCCGGCGGTGCGGGTCGTCCCGGCGGCGCCGGTCGTCCCGGTGGTGGCGGCGGCTTCGCCGGTCGTCCCGGTGGCGCCGGCGGTGGCGCCCGTCCGGGCGGTGGCGGCGGCTTCGCCGGTCGTCCCGGTGGTGCCCCCGGCGGCGGTGGCGGCGGCTTCGGCGGCGGTCCCGGCGGTGGCGGCGGCGGTCGTCCCGGCTTCGGCGGTCGTCCGGGCGGTCCCGGCGGTCGTGGTGGCACGCAGGGTGCGTTCGGCCGTCCCGGCGGTCCGGCGCGTCGCGGTCGCAAGTCGAAGCGGCAGCGTCGCCAGGAGTACGAGGCCATGCAGGCCCCGAGCGTCGGCGGCGTGATGCTGCCGCGCGGCAGCGGCGAGACCATCCGTCTCTCCCGCGGCGCGTCGCTCACCGACTTCGCGGAGAAGATCAACGCCAACCCGGCGTCCCTCGTCGCGGTCATGATGAACCTCGGCGAGATGGTCACTGCCACGCAGTCCGTCTCCGACGAGACGCTCCAGCTCCTCGCCGGCGAGATGAACTACCAGGTTCAGATCGTCAGCCCGGAGGAGGAGGACCGCGAGCTGCTCGAGTCCTTCGACATCGAGTTCGGCGAGGACGAGGGCGACGAGGACGACCTGGTGGTCCGTCCCCCGGTCGTCACCGTCATGGGTCACGTCGACCACGGTAAGACCCGACTGCTCGACGCCATCCGCAAGACGAACGTCATCGCGGGCGAGGCCGGCGGCATCACCCAGCACATCGGTGCCTACCAGGTCTCGACCCAGGTCAACGACGAAGACCGCGCGATCACCTTCATCGACACCCCGGGTCACGAGGCGTTCACCGCCATGCGTGCCCGTGGTGCCCGGTCGACGGACATCGCGATCCTGGTCGTCGCGGCCAACGACGGCGTCATGCCGCAGACGGTCGAGGCGCTCAACCACGCCAAGGCGGCCGACGTCCCGATCGTCGTCGCGGTCAACAAGATCGACGTCGAGGGCGCCGACCCGACCAAGGTGCGCGGTCAGCTGACCGAGTACGGCCTGGTGGCCGAGGAGTACGGCGGCGACACCATGTTCGTCGACATCTCCGCCAAGCAGGGTCTGCACATCGACTCGCTGCTGGAGGCCGTGGTCCTCACGGCCGACGCCTCGCTCGACCTGCGGGCCAACCCGCACCAGGACGCGCAGGGTATTTCCATCGAGTCCCGCCTCGACCGCGGCCGCGGTGCCGTGGCGACGGTCCTCGTCCAGCGAGGCACCCTGCGGGTCGGCGACACGATGGTCGTGGGCGACGCCTACGGTCGCGTCCGCGCCATGCTCGACGACAACGGCAACAACGTCGCCGAGGCCGGCCCCTCCACGCCGGTCCAGGTCCTGGGTCTGACCAACGTCCCGGGCGCCGGCGACAACTTCCTCGTGGTCGAGGAGGACCGTACGGCCCGCCAGATCGCCGAGAAGCGTGCCGCCCGCGAGCGCAACGCGGCCTTCGCGAAGCGCACGCGCCGTGTCTCGCTCGAGGACCTGGACAAGGTGCTCAAGGCCGGCGAGATCCAGCAGCTCAACCTCATCATCAAGGGTGACGCTTCTGGTTCCGTCGAGGCCCTGGAGTCCTCCCTGCTCCAGCTGGACGTCGGCGAAGAGGTCGACATCCGCGTCCTGCACCGCGGTGTCGGTGCGGTCACGGAGTCCGACATCGACCTGGCGATGGGCTCCGACGCCATCGTGATCGGCTTCAACGTCCGCGCGGCCGGCCGCGCGGCGCAGATGGCCGAGCGCGAGGGTGTGGACGTCCGGTACTACTCGGTCATCTACCAGGCGATCGAGGAGATCGAGGCGGCCCTGAAGGGCATGCTCAAGCCGGAGTACGAGGAGGTCGAGCTCGGTACGGCGGAGATCCGCGAGGTCTTCAAGTCGTCCAAGCTGGGCAACATCGCCGGTGTCCTCATCCGCTCGGGCGAGGTCAAGCGCAACACGAAGGCCCGCCTCGTCCGCGACGGCAAGGTCATCGCGGAGAACCTCAACATCGAGGGTCTGCGCCGCTTCAAGGACGACGTCACCGAGATCCGCGAAGGCTACGAGGGCGGTATCAACCTCGGAAACTTCAACGACATCAAGATCGACGACGTCATCGCGACGTACGAGATGCGAGAGAAGCCGCGGGCGTAAGGCCGACGGTTGGTGCCGGCCGACGGGACTTCGGTACCGTCGGCCGGCACTTTTCCCGCCGAGAGGCCCCGCCGCGGGGCTCCGCCCCGGACCCCGGACCTTCGCCCACCCACCACCCGACTCGGTCGGCCGGAAAGGCACCGCCCTGGGGGCACCTTTTCCAGCTCACCGCGTCGGGTGGTGGGTGGGCGAGGGCGGGGTCCGGGGCGGAGCCCCGTGGCGCTCACCTCTGGCCCGACCGAGTCGGGCGGGTGCGTGGGGAGGAAGGCCCGGGGTCCGGGACGTCCCCGTCACGGCCCGGGAAAGTCGGTCGAGCCCCCGGCAGGGACGGGGTACCGTTCCTGACAGGGCCATCGATCCCGAACCGGCGGGTTAACCGGTTACATACATGTACGTGGGGACCCTGTCCTTCGACCTCCTCCTCGGCGACATCCACTCGCTGAAGGAGAAGCGCTCCGTCGTCCGCCCGATCGTCGCCGAACTCCAGCGGAAGTACGCCGTGAGCGCGGCCGAGGTGGACCATCTGGACCTCCATCGCAGGGCCGGCATCGGCCTCGCCATGGTCTCCGGCGACGCCGCGCACCTGACCGACGTACTCGACCGGTGCGAACGGCTGGTCGCCGCCCGCCCCGAGGTGGAGCTGCTGTCCGTCCGACGGCGCCTCCACGGCGACGACGACTAGACCTGAGAACGACAAGAAGAAAGAACGGGAGCGGACCAGTGGCCGACAACGCGCGAGCGAAAAGGCTGGCGGACCTCATCCGAGAGGTGGTGGCCCAGAAGCTGCAGCGCGGGATCAAGGACCCGCGGCTCGGCTCGCACGTCACCATCACGGACACCCGGGTCACGGGTGACCTCCGGGAGGCGACCGTCTTCTACACGGTGTACGGCGACGAGGAGGAGCGGCAGGCCGCCGCCGCCGGCCTGGAGAGCGCCAAGGGCATTCTCCGGTCCGAGGTCGGCCGGGCCGCCGGCGTGAAGTTCACGCCGACCCTCGCCTTCGTCGCGGACGCCCTGCCGGACACCGCCCGCAACATCGAGGACCTCCTCGACCGGGCACGCCTGTCCGACGAGAAGGTCCGCGAGGCCTCCGCGGGCGCCGACTACGCCGGAGACGCCGACCCGTACAAGAAGCCGGGCGCGGACGAAGAGGCCGACGAGACGGACGACGCCACCGAATGACCAGCAAGCCCACTCCGCCCGACGGCCTTGTCATCGTCGACAAGCCGTCGGGCTTCACCTCGCACGACGTCGTCGCCAAGATGCGGGGCATCGCCCGCACCCGGCGCGTCGGGCACGCCGGCACCCTCGACCCGATGGCCACGGGCGTTCTCGTCCTGGGCATCGAGCGGGCGACCAAGCTCCTCGGGCACCTCGCCCTCACCGAGAAGGAGTACCTGGGGACCGTCCGCCTCGGGCAGAACACCGTCACGGACGACGCCGAGGGCGAGATCATCTCGTCCACCGACGCCTCCAAGGTCACCCGCGAGGCCGTCGACGCCGGCGTCGCCAAGCTGACCGGCGCCATCATGCAGGTGCCGTCCAAGGTCAGCGCCATCAAGATCGACGGCGTACGGTCGTACAAGCGCGCCCGCGAGGGCGAGAACTTCGAGATCCCGGCCCGCCCGGTGACCGTCTCGTCGTTCGCCGTGTACGACGTCCGGGACGCCGTCGCCGAGGACGGCACCCCCGTGCTCGACCTGGTGGTCTCGGTCGTCTGCTCCTCCGGCACCTACATCCGCGCCCTCGCCCGCGACCTGGGCGCCGACCTGGGCGTCGGCGGCCACCTCACCGCGCTGCGCCGGACGCGCGTAGGGCCGTACAAGCTGGAAGCGGCACGCACCCTCGACCAGCTCCAGCAGGAGCTGACCGTGATGCCGATCGCCGACGCGGCGGGCGCCGCCTTCCCGCGCTGGAACGTCGACGCCAAGCGGGCCCGGCTGCTCCTCAACGGCGTGCGCCTGGAGATGCCCGACGAGTACGCGGGCGCCGGCCCCGTCGCCGTGTTCGACCCCGAGGGGCGCTTCCTCGCGCTCGTCGAGGAGCAGAAGGGCAAGGCCAAGAGCCTCGCCGTGTTCTCCTGAGGTCTGCCCGTGGAGCGGCGACCACGGGGTCTGCGCCGCCGCCGCTCCACGGTCCCCCCTCGGTTCCCCCACCCCTAGGGTGTATCCACCCGCTCCGGGCTATTCACCCGACCGAGCAGGCGCTCGGAGTGAACCGGGGGAGCGGAGGGGGGCGCGTTCAAGGCCCGCTCTGTCCCACTGATCATTTCGCGCCTACGGTCGAGGACAAGGGCCTGCTGGATCCGCCGGACCGGCCCTGAGGCACGGATGCACGGGCGGGGAGGTTCGATCATGGCGGGACGCGGTCCGCGGACCGGGAGCGGTCGCCGGACGGCGGACGGTGCGGGGGAGGCGGAGCAGGAGCCGGGGCAGGAGCCGGGGCCGGCGCTCGACCACCGGCTGGTCCGGGTCCGCGACCTCGCCGGGCGCCCGCGCGGCACCGGTTTCCTGGCCGACCACCACGGGACGCTCATCACCAGTCACGAGGCGGTCGACGGCCTGGCCCGGATCGTGCTGCACGCGGCCGGGAACCGCACCTGCGTGGTCGACCCGGACGCGGTCACCCCACTGCCCGCCCACGACCTGGCCCTGATCCGCACCGAGGGTCTCGGCGTGGCCCCGCTCCCGATCACCGTACGAGAGCGGATCCCGGCCGGCACCTATGTACGGATCGCCGCGGACCGCTGGCGTGAGGCCCGGGTGCTGGCGGCGACCCAGGTGACGTACACCGCCACCGACCGCTTCCATCTCCTTCAGGACGCCCTGGAGTTGGCGATCGGCACGGCAGGCCGGGACGCCCTGCGACTCGGCGGCGGAGCGGCCGGGGGACCGGTACTGGACGCGGAGACCGGCGCGGTCCTCGCCGTCCTGGGCACCGCCCTCCAGTCCGGCCGGCGGGACGCGGGCTTCGCGGTCCCCCTCCACCACCAGGCCCCGGGCCCCCTGTCCGACCTGCTCGCCCGCAACGCGGCAACGGTCCCGGCCTACGGCATCGACCTCAACCTGGCCGGCGTACTGGAACTGACGGCGACATCCGTGGCCCAGGACGGCCCTCCCGGCGCCCTGGCCGGCTACATCGGCCACACGTCAGCGCCCCGCACTGGAGCGCCCCGAAGGGGCGCGGGGAACTGCGCGACCAGCCCCCACTCGCCGCCAGCCGCTCCACCACCTTTCACGGCACTCGCAGGCGAATACACCGACCCCGTCCACCCCGTGGACCGAGCCGCAGTCTCAAAGGCCCTGTCGGCCTTCGCCGAAGGCACCGGCACCGGCACCGGCACCGAAATCAACACCGGGACCGTCCTGGCCCTGGTCGGCTCCCCCGGCACCGGCCGCACCACGGAGCTCGCCACCCTCGCCGCCCGCCGCAACCGCGAAGCGAACCCCGCTCCCACCCTCTGGCTCCGCGGCGCCGACCTCAAGGACGCCGACGACTCCGTGGCCGACGCGGCCCGCCGCGCCCTGGAACGGGCGGTCCGGATCGTCGCCGCCTCCCGATCCCAACTCCCGGGCGATCTGGGCGAGTTGACGGCAGAACGGCTGGCCCGCCGGGCCGCCCGCGCCGGACGCCCCCTGCTCCTCCTGCTGGACGGCCCCGAGGAGATGCCCCCGATCCTCGCCCACCGGCTCTCCACCTGGACCGCGGGCACCGTGGACTGGCTGCGCGACACCGGCGCCCGCCTCCTCGTGGCCTGCCGCGAGGAGTACTGGGAGCGCGCCGGCGCGGAGTTCCCACCCGACCTGCTGCACAGGCACGGGCGGCACAGCCACGGCGGCGGCAGCGAGCCGCCGTGCATCCGGCTGACCGACCTCACCCCCGACGAGGCCCGCCACGCCCGCTCCCGCTACGGCATTCCCGACGGCACCCTCATCGACCGCGACGCCCGCCACCCCCTCGCCCTGCGCCTGCTCTCCGAGGTCCGCGCCGCCCTCCCGGACGCCGCCCCGCCGGCCGACGGCCCGATCGACCGGCACGACGTCTTCGCCGCCCACCTCGATCTGATGTGCCTGCGCATCGCGGTCCGGCTGGCCGCCGAGAACGGCCTGCGCGGCAAGGCCGTACGACGCCTCGCCGCCCGCGTCTCCGGCCAGGTGCACGAGGCCGCCCGGCGCAGCCTGGGGCCGGGGCAGGGCGAGCTGGACCGGGAGTCGTTCGAGGCGGTGTTCCCCTGGGGGCCGGTCCCGGCCCACCTCGGCGGCGGCTCAGGCTGGGCCTCCGCCGTACTCACCGAGGGCCTGCTGGTCCCCGCCGGCGGCGGCTACCGCTTCGCCCACGAGGAACTCGCCGACTGGCTCCAGGGCATGCACCTGGACCTGGACGAGGCCCTGCACGCCCTCGTCCACCGCCCCCGCCACCTCCAGGAGGCCCACCCCCTGCCCGTCCCGCACCACCGGATCGGCCCGGTCGTCCAGGCCCTGCTGTTCCTCGACCGCCAGCACGGACCGGCCCAGCTCGGTCCCCGGCTGACGGACCTGGCGCACGCCCTCGACCTCGACCCCGGATCCTGGTGGGCCGCGCGACTGCTCGCCCAGACCCTGCTACGGCTGCCCGACGTCACGCCGTACACCGGCGTGCTGCGGCTGCTCGCCGACCGGGTCGTGGGCCGGGTCGCCGGCCGGCAGCGCACCGCTCCCGCCGAGTTCGGGCCGGACTTCTGGACCGCGCTCGCCCTGCCCGACACCGAACGCTTCGATCTGCTGCGGCGGTTGGTGCTCGCGGACGAGCCCCCGCCGGAGAGCGTGGGCCTCGGTCGGTTCGGAGCCCGGCCGGCAGCGGAGGGTGCCGAGGACACGCTCCCGCGCTACCTGGACGCCGTCGCCCGGATGCTCGCCGCCGACCCCGCCGCCGTACAGCCGTATCTGACCCGGTGGTTCGACGACGAGCGGCCGTTGCCCGCGATGCCGCACGCCACCGTGGCGACCGCGGCGCAGGCGCTGCTGCACACGCATCGGCACGGGGCGCTGGACGACCTGACCGAGGTGCTGGTCGACGCCGCGCACCGGCGGGGCGACGAACTGCTCGCCGTGCTCGCCGAGGACGAGCCGTCCGCGGTGTGCCGGGCCGTCGACCGCTGGGCGCACGACGAGCGCCCGGCCCGCCGGGTGGCCGCCGTGGCCCACGGGCTGCGCGCCGCCCCGCACGTCCGCGACGAGTCCGACCGCGGACTGCTCCGCTATGCCGCGCTCGCCCTGCTCGCCCGCCCCGCCGACTGCACCGTGCACGGCGGCGCGCTCGCCCTGCTGATCCGGGACCCCGCGACCCGCTCCCGCCATCTCCCGCAGGCGCTACGGCACTTCACCGCCGGCGACCCCCAGCTCACGCCCGCCGCGCTGGTACCCGCCCTGGCCACCCATCCCGAAGAGGTACTGGAGGCCTTCCGCGCCCGGCTGCGCGGACCGGACGCCGGACAGATGCTGCGCACCCTCGCCGATGTCACCACGCCCGTCTTCGCCCGGCGGGTCACCGAACTGGTCCTGGAGGCCGCCGAGCTGCGGCCCGGGCTCGCCGGGCAGGTGGCCGGATACGTCGAGCGCCGTCTCGACCGGGGCGCCGAGGCTCGCGCGGGCCTCCTGCCCCTGGTCACCGGACTGCTCGACGACGGCCCCGAGCCGGTGCGGGCGGCCCTGGCGACCGTGCTCGGCGCGGCCGGCACCCCCGCCTCGCGGCCACTGCGCCGGGAACTGCTGGAGTTCCTGCTCGCCCGCGAGCGGGAACCGGGTGTGCTCGACGCGCTGCTGCACGCGGCCGCCGTCCAGCGCGAGGACGCCGCCGACGAGATGCGTGAGCTGGTCAGACGCACCGGGATGCTGCTCGTCCGCACCCCCGACGGGGCGACCCGCTTCGACCGCGGCCTGGTCGACCTCGGCCGGCACGTGCCCGGATTCGCCGCGCTGATGGCCCGCTGGCTCACCGACACCCCCGAGGAATGGGCCGCGGTGGTGGGGCCGAGCACCCGGCGGATGCTGGGGAACCTGGCGGGTGTCCGGGTGCCCGCATGAGGCGGCGGGTGCGTGCGCCCGGTCACAGCGACCGTGCCGGTGTGAGCCGGGTGCGCCAAACATGGCACCCTTAGACCTGCGTAAGAGGGACAACCGACACAGGTTCGAGGAGCGGACACAGTGCAGCGCTGGCGTGGCTTGGAGGACATCCCCGAGGACTGGGGGCGCAGCGTCGTCACCATCGGTTCCTACGACGGGGTGCACCGCGGTCACCAGCTGATCATCCGGCATGCTGTGGACCGCGCCCGTGAGCTGGGCATCCCCGCCGTCGTCGTCACCTTCGACCCGCACCCCAGCGAGGTCGTCCGCCCCGGCAGCCACCCGCCGCTGCTCGCCCCGCACCACACCCGCGCCGAGCTGATGGCGGAGCTGGGCGTGGACGCGGTGCTGATCCTGCCCTTCACCACCGAGTTCTCGAAGCTGTCGGCCGCCGACTTCGTGGTGAAGGTCCTGGTCGACAAGTTGCACGCCAAGGCCGTCGTCGAGGGACCGAACTTCCGCTTCGGCCACAAGGCCGCGGGCAACGTCGAGTTCCTGACCGAGCAGGGCAAGGTGTACGACTTCGAGGTCGAGGTCGTCGACCTGTACGTGCGTGGCGAGGCGGGCGGCGGCGAGCCGTTCTCCTCGACCCTGACCCGCCGCCTGGTCGCCGAGGGCGATGTCGCCGGCGCCCGCGAGATCCTCGGCCGCCCGCACCGGGTGGAGGGCGTGGTCGTACGCGGCGCCCAGCGCGGCCGCGAGCTGGGCTTCCCCACGGCCAACGTCGAGACGCTCCCGCACACCGCGATCCCCGCCGACGGCGTCTACGCCGGCTTCCTGCACGTCCAGGGCGAGGCGATGCCGGCCGCGATCTCCGTCGGCACGAACCCGCAGTTCGACGGCACCGAGCGCACGGTCGAGGCGTACGCCATCGACCGCCTCGGCCTCGACCTGTACGGCCTGCACGTCGCCGTCGACTTCCTGGCGTACGTGCGCGGCCAGGCCAGGTTCGACTCCCTCGACGCCCTGCTGGAGCAGATGGCCGAGGACGTCAAGCGCTGCCGGGAACTGGTCGCGGCCGAGGAGGCCTGACCTGTCGGTCGACAACGCCGAAGGGCGGCCGGTGCGCTGAGGCACCGGCCGCCCTTCGGCGTTTCGGTCACTGCTGCGGGGGCTGTCCCTGCGAGGGCTGCGGCTGGTGGGGCGGCTGCGGGGCCTGCTGCGGTGCCTGCGGTTGCGGCTGGCCGGGCTGCGGGAAGCCGTAGCCGTCGGGCTGGGCCGGGGGAGCGGCGGGCGGCTGGGCGCCGGCTTGCGGGTAGCCGTATCCGGGCTGCGGCTGCGGCTGCGGGGGATACGGCTGTCCCGGCTGCTGCGGGTACGGCTGTCCCGGTGCGTACGGCTGCGGCTGTCCGGGCGCGTACGGCTGCTGCGGCTTGCCCGGTGCGTAGTGCTGCTGGCCGGGCAGTGGCTGGCCCGGCATCGGCGGGGCGGCGACCGGCGGCGGGTTGCCGTCGCTGGTCCACAGGCCGTGCATCTGCTGGTGCCGTACGAAGTCCTCGGCGACCATCGCCGAGAGGTTGAAGTACGCCTCGCGCACCTTGGGCCGCATCATGTCGAGGTCCACCTCGGCACCGGCGGCCAGGTGCTCGTCGAAGGGGACGACCATGACACCGCGGCAGCGCGTCTCGAAGTGCGACACGATGTCCTCGACCTTGATCATCTTGCCGGTCTCGCGGACCCCGGAGATGACGGTGATGGACCGCGAGACGAGGTCGGCGTACCCGTGCGCGGACAGCCAGTCCAGCGTCGTGCTCGCGCTGCTCGCACCGTCCACCGACGGCGTCGAGACGATGATCAGCTGGTCGGCGAGGTCGAGCACGCCACGCATGGCGCTGTAGAGCAGACCGGTGCCGGAGTCGGTGAGGATGATCGGGTACTGCCTGCCGAGGACGTCGATCGCACGCCGGTAGTCCTCGTCGTTGAACGTGGTCGAGACGGCCGGGTCGACGTCGTTGGCGATGATCTCCAGGCCGGACGGGGCCTGGGAGGTGAACCGCCGGATGTCCATGTAGGAGTTGAGGTACGGGATCGCCTGGACGAGGTCACGGATGGTGGCCCCGGTCTCCCGGCGCACGCGGCGGCCGAGCGTACCCGCGTCCGGGTTGGCGTCGATGGCGAGGATCTTGTCCTGGCGCTCGGTGGCGAGCGTGGAGCCCAGCGCGGTGGTCGTGGTCGTCTTGCCGACACCGCCCTTGAGGCTGATCACCGCTATCCGGTAGCAGGACAGCACCGGCGTGCGGATCAGGTCCAACTTCCGCTGCCGCTCGGCCTCTTCCTTCTTCCCGCCGAGCTTGAACCGGGAGGAGGCGGCGGTGGGCCGGCCGCTCTTCGTCTTCTGCTTCTTGTTGTTGAGCAGCCGGTCGGAGGACAGCTCCACGGCGGCGGTGTAACCCAGCGGCGCGGCACCGGGGTTGGTCATCTGCCGCTGGTCGTGCTGGATCGGCTGCGGCCAGGCGGCACCGGCACGGGGGTCGACCGGGGGCTGGGGGGCCTGCGGCGCCTGCTGAGGCGCCTGCTCGGGCTGCGGTGCCTGGGCGGGCGGAGCGGCTGGAGCGGGCTGGGCTGCGCGCGGGTCCTGGGGAGCCTGGGGCTGGTGGGGCGGCTGCGGGGCCTGCGGCTGCGGCTGCGGCCGGCCGGGCTGCGGGAAGCCGTAGCCGTCGGGCTGGGCCGGGGGCGCCGGGGGCTGAGCCGCGGCGAGGGGGTAGCCGTAACCGCCGGGCAGGGGCGGCTGGGGTGCGGGGGCGCCGGGGTAGCCGTAGCCGGCCTGCGCGTCGGGGGCCGGGGGCTGGGCGCCGGGGAGGGGATAGCCGTAGCCGTCCGGTGCCTGCGGCGGGACGGGGGCGCCCGGCTGCGGGAAGCCGTAACCGTCCTGCGCATCGGGCGCGGGGTGCTGCGGGGGCGCGGGCTGGTTCCAGGCGGCGGGCGCGGGCTGCGGTGCCTGCGGCTGGAACGTCTGCTGCTGACCGGGCACACCGGCCGGGCCCTGCACGGGTGCCGGCTGGGGCTGCGGCTGCGGCTGGGGCTGACCGGGCGCCGGCTCCTGCGGTGCGGGCTGGGCCGGCCACTGGGCGGCCGGGGCGGGGGCCGCGGGCTGGTAGGACGGCGGCAACGGCGGGACCGCGGCCGGCGGCGTGGGCGGGGGAGCCCAGGCGGTGGGGATGAGGTCCTCGGGAGCCGGAGGCGGGTCCTGGGGGGCGGAGGGTGCGCCCTCGGGCTCAGCGGCCACGGCGGCACCGGTCTCGGAGCGGGCCTCCTCGTCGGCACCGTCGTCCTCGCGGTCGGCGTCGGCGTCGGCGTCTGCGTCGGTGTCGAGGACCGGGCTCTGGGGCTCGTCGTCCTCGGTGTCGTCCGGCGGGGCGGCTTCCCGGGCGGGCTCGTCCGTGCCGTCGGCTTCGGCGGAGACGGACTCGTCGAGTACGGCCTCGTCCTCGTGGCTCTCCTGGCCCGCGTCGCTCTCGTCCTCCGCGGAGCCGATCACGTCGATGGCGACGTGGAGCGAGTCGTCCACGTCGGCCGATACCGGCGCCTCGGGCGCCTCCTGCTCCTCGCCCGAGTCCTCGGCCTCGGTCTCGGAGGCCACCGGGAGCACGACGACGCCGGCGCCCGCATCCTCTTCCGCTTCATCGGGGGTGCCCTGATCAGGGGCCTCGCTCCTGGGCGCGGCAGCCTGCTCGGCGGCCGCATCGGCCACCTCGCGCTTCACCGCGGCGGCGGAGAACCGCATCGTCGCACCGCCCTCCAGGTCACCGTTGTCGGGCTCGGGCTGGGGCGCCTGCTCCTCGGCGGCGGGCCGCTGCGGCTCGAAACCGACGGGCAGCCCGGGCACCGCGGCCTGGGTGAACGGCGCGGTGGGCGGGACGGCCGGTGGGGCGGGCGGCACAGGCGGAGCGGCCGGCACCCCCGCGTTCGCGCTCGGAGCCGGCGGAGTGAAAGGTGCCCCCGGCGTCGGGGCGGGCGGCGGCGTGAAGGGTGCCCCAGGCGCCGCGGTCGGGGGCGGAGTGAAGGGCGCCCCCGGCGTTGACGCTGGCGCAGGAGTGAACGGCGCGCCGGGAGTTGACGGGGGCGGCGGGGTGAAGGGTGCCCCGGGTGTCGAGGTGGGGGCAGGGGTGCTCGGGGCGCCTGGTGTCGCGGCGGCCGGAGGTGTGAAGGGCGCGCCGGGAGTTGACGTGGGCGGCGGGGTGAAGGGTGCCCCGGGTGTCGAGGTGGGGGCAGGGGTGCCCGGGGCGCCTGGTGTCGCGGCGGCCGGAGGTGTGAAGGGCGCGCCGGGAGTTGACGTGGGCGGCGGCGTGAAGGGTGCCCCCGGGGACGACGTGGGCGGCGGAGTGAAGGGAGCGCCGGGCGTCGGCGCGGGCGGCGGGGTGAACGCGCCCCCCGGCGCCGGTGTCCCGCCCCGCTGCCCCTGCTGGGCGTGCGGAGGAGGGGTCAGTCCGGGGATCGGCGCACCCGGCGGGAACGGCGAACGCGGCTGAGGGGCAGGCGCCGTACCGGCGGCCTGGGTACCCGCACCCGCACCGGCCCCCGGCCCGCCCGGCGCACCGGACGTACCCCCGGCGCCCGGGGCGTCCGTACCCGGCGCGCCGGAACCGTCGGCTGCCCCGGGTCCCCCGGCCGCGTTCTGCGTGTACCAGGCGGGCGGCGCGTAGTCGATGGTGAACTCGCCCGTGATCTCGTTGAGGGACTCCGCGTCGGGCTGGTCATCGCCGGGTGTGGCCCAGCCCCCGCGGATCCCGTCCCGATCGCTGCTCACAGTTCCTCCTGGTGTGGTCGAGCACCCTCATGCCGTGCCGGCGCGACGACCGTGTCGTGTCGTTCTCAGCATCCGTATTCGTTCGAGGTAGTCCGATCCACCGGCTCTCCCCCTTGGGACTTCGACGCCGTGTTCACGGTCCTGACGTCGCACCCCCTCCCAGCCTAATCACCACCCGCCGCACCTCGGCAGGCCCGTCCGTCTCTCGGCCGAAGCCCACCTGGTCACACCCTGCCCGGAAGTGGTGCGCGGGGCTTTCCAGTTACCGAACAATCGATGAACAAAACGGGCAAGAACCGTCAGTTCGGGCGCCAGTTGGCGCCTCCCGTCCTGCATGCGCGTGAACTGGCCCCGGAAGCCGCGGCATTGCGCACGGACGCGCCGACGGCAGGCCGTGAAAAGGGCGGCACGCATGCGTGCCGCCCTGCGGCCACCCTGCACCGGGCGACCGGGTCATCGCCGCTCACTGGGCGGCGAGACCCCCGTTGCGCTCGTTCGGCTCCAGATCGAACTCGCCGTCCCGTGCGCCCAGCACGAACGCGCGCCACTCCGCCTCCGTGTACCGCAGCACGGTGTCCGGGTCGAGCGACGAGCGCATGGCCACGGCCCCCTCGGGCAGGTAGGCGATCTCGACCCGCTCCTCGTCCTGCTCGGTACCGGGCGCGCAGTGCCACTCGACGCCCGAGATGTCGAGCGCGTAGAGCTCGTCCCGTTCCCGCTCCTTGCGCGCCTTCATCTCCTCAGCCGTCTCGCTCATCCCGCAGCGACCCCTTCCCGATGTACCTGGGCTGTGACCGCCACACTACTGGCGGCCGTACCGGCGCGTACCTTTTCCACAGCCCCCGGACATAGCCCCCCACCGGCACTGGTACTCTTGACGACGGCCGTTTGTGTACGCACCTCCGGAGTCCCCAGTGAACCCCGGAGGCCGTGCCCGGCGGATCCTGCCTCCCGAGTTGTGGAAGCTTCCCCGCGATGAAGACCGGGGGCACTCGGAGGTCATTCACAGACTATGAGGAGTACGCGTGTCGCTCGACGCCGCCACGAAGAAGCAGATCATCTCCGAGTTCGGTACCAGGGAGGGTGACACCGGCTCTCCCGAGGTCCAGGTCGCCATGCTGTCGCGCCGGATCTCCGACCTGACGGAGCACCTCAAGACCCACAAGCACGACCACCACTCCCGCCGTGGTCTGCTGATCCTGGTCGGCCAGCGCCGTCGCCTCCTGCAGTACCTGGCGAAGAAGGACATCCAGCGCTTCCGTGCGCTGGTGGACCGCCTGGGCATCCGCCGTGGTGCGGCGGGCGCCAAGTAAGTCGCAGTGAAGGGAGCGGTTCCCGGAATCACCGGGGCCGCTCCCTTTGCCGTACGTACGGAAAGTACTGCCGCAAGCGCTGCCGCAAGTACTCCCGTACGTGGGGAAACGTGCGGAGTGTCACTCACGCTTTGTAGTGTGGTAGCACAACGCAGTACGGACGACACAGCACGACAACGAACAAGGAGAAGCGCACCCAAGCCGCCGCCGGTCCTCGGTAGTGGCCCCCGGGGGGAAGCGAGCCCCGGGTGCTTCGATCGAAGACCGGCCCGCACAGCACGGCGCGCTTCTCCGCAACCGTCCCCCTGCCACACGGGCAGTGAGGGACGAAGACGAGGAGAAAACGCTAGTGGAGAACGAGACCCACTACGCCGAGGCCGTCATCGACAACGGCGCCTTCGGCACCCGCACCATCCGTTTCGAGACGGGCCGCCTGGCCAAGCAGGCCGCCGGCTCCGCCGTGGCGTACCTGGACGACGACACCATGGTGCTGTCGGCCACCACCGCCTCCAAGAACCCCAAGGACCAGCTCGACTTCTTCCCCCTCACGGTGGACGTCGAGGAGCGGATGTACGCCGCCGGCAAGATCCCGGGTTCCTTCTTCCGCCGTGAGGGCCGGCCGAGCGAGGACGCGATCCTCACCTGCCGTCTGATCGACCGCCCGCTGCGCCCGTCCTTCAAGAAGGGCCTGCGCAACGAGATCCAGGTCGTCGCCACCATCATGGCGCTCAACCCCGACCACCTGTACGACGTCGTCGCGATCAACGCCGCGTCCGCGTCCACCCAGCTGGCCGGTCTGCCCTTCTCCGGCCCGATCGGCGGCGTCCGCGTCGCGCTGATCAACGGCCAGTGGGTCGCCTTCCCGACGCACTCCGAGCTCGAGGACGCCGTCTTCGACATGGTCGTCGCGGGCCGCGCCCTGGAGGACGGCGACGTCGCGATCATGATGGTCGAGGCCGAGGCCACCGACAAGACCATCCAGCTGGTCCAGGGTGGTGCCGAGGCGCCGACCGAGGAGGTCGTCGCCGCCGGTCTGGAGGCCGCGAAGCCCTTCATCAAGGTCCTGTGCAAGGCCCAGGCCGACCTCGCCGCGAAGGCCGCCAAGCCGACCGGCGAGTTCCCGATCTTCCTCGACTACCAGGACGACGTCCTGGAGGCGCTGTCCGCCGCCGTCCGCCCGGAGCTCGCCTCCGCGCTGACCATCGCGGGCAAGCAGGAGCGCGAGGCCGAGCTGGACCGCGTCAAGGGTCTGGCCGCCGAGAAGCTGCTCCCGGAGTTCGAGGGCCGCGAGAAGGAGATCTCCGCCGCGTACCGCTCGCTCACCAAGCAGCTGGTCCGCGAGCGCGTGATCAAGGAGAAGAAGCGCATCGACGGCCGTGGCGTCACGGACATCCGTACGCTCGCCGCCGAGGTCGAGGCCATCCCGCGCGTGCACGGCTCCGCCGTGTTCGAGCGTGGCGAGACCCAGATCCTGGGCGTCACCACCCTCAACATGCTCCGGATGGAGCAGCAGCTGGACACCCTCTCCCCGGTGACCCGCAAGCGCTACATGCACAACTACAACTTCCCGCCGTACTCCACCGGCGAGACCGGCCGCGTCGGCTCCCCGAAGCGCCGCGAGATCGGCCACGGCGCCCTCGCCGAGCGCGCCCTGGTCCCGGTCCTGCCGACCCGCGAGGAGTTCCCCTACGCGATCCGCCAGGTCTCCGAGGCGCTGAGCTCCAACGGCTCGACGTCCATGGGTTCCGTCTGCGCCTCCACCATGTCGCTGCTGAACGCCGGTGTGCCGCTGAAGGCCCCGGTCGCCGGTATCGCCATGGGCCTGATCTCCCAGGACATCGACGGCGAGACGCACTACGTCACCCTCACCGACATCCTCGGTGCGGAGGACGCCTTCGGTGACATGGACTTCAAGGTCGCCGGCACCAAGGAGTTCGTGACCGCCCTCCAGCTCGACACCAAGCTGGACGGCATCCCGGCCTCCGTCCTGGCCGCCGCCCTCAAGCAGGCCCGGGACGCCCGCCTCCACATCCTCGACGTGATGATGGAAGCGATCGACACCCCGGACGAGATGTCCCCCAACGCCCCGCGGATCATCACCGTCAAGATCCCCGTGGACAAGATCGGCGAGGTCATCGGCCCCAAGGGCAAGATGATCAACCAGATCCAGGAGGACACCGGCGCCGAGATCACCATCGAGGACGACGGCACCATCTACATCGGTGCCGCCGACGGCCCGTCCGCCGAGGCCGCCCGTACGACCATCAACGGCATCGCCAACCCGACGATGCCCGAGGTCGGCGAGCGCTACCTGGGCACGGTCGTGAAGACGACGACGTTCGGCGCCTTCGTCTCCCTCCTCCCCGGCAAGGACGGTCTGCTGCACATCTCGCAGATCCGCAAGCTGGCCGGCGGCAAGCGCGTGGAGAACGTCGAGGACGTCCTCGGTGTGGGCCACAAGGTCCAGGTCGAGATCGCCGAGATCGACTCCCGCGGCAAGCTCTCCCTCATCCCCGTGATCGAGGGCGAGGAAGGTTCCGACGAGGACGCGAAGGACGACACCGACAAGTGACGTCGAGCAGCTCCACGGCGACGGCCCGCACCTCCTCGGAGGCGCGGGCCGTTGCCCGTACCCAAACCCTGATCAAGGGCGAGAACGGCATCGGCACGGTCCGTAAGACCACCCTCCCGGGCGGCCTGCGCATCGTCACCGAGACCCTGCCGTCGGTCCGCTCCGCGACCTTCGGCATCTGGGCCCATGTCGGCTCCCGCGACGAGACCCCCGCCCTGAACGGCGCCACCCACTACCTGGAGCACCTGCTCTTCAAGGGCACCACGCGCCGCTCCGCCCTGGACATCTCCTCCGCCATCGACGCGGTCGGCGGCGAGATGAACGCGTTCACGGCGAAGGAGTACACGTGCTACTACGCGCGCGTGCTCGATACCGACCTGCCGCTCGCCATCGACGTCGTCTGCGACATGCTCACGGGCTCGCTGATCCTGGAAGACGACGTCAACGTCGAGCGGGGCGCGATCCTCGAAGAGATCGCCATGACCGAGGACGACCCCGGCGACTGTGTGCACGACCTGTTCGCGCACACCATGTTCGGCGACAACGCCCTCGGCCGCCCGGTCCTCGGCACCGTCGACACGGTCAACGCCCTCACCGCCGACCGCATCCGCCGCTTCTACAAGAAGCACTACGACCCCACCCACCTGGTGGTCGCCGCGGCCGGCAACATCGACCACAACAAGGTCGTACGACAGGTCCGCGCGGCCTTCGAGAAGGCCGGCGCCTTCCGGAACACCGCGGCCGCCCCCATCGCCCCGCGCGACGGCAGCCGTACGATCCGCACCGCCGGCCGCGTCGAACTCCTCGGCCGCAAGACCGAGCAGGCACATGTCGTCCTCGGCATGCCCGGCCTCGCCCGCACCGACGACCGCCGCTGGGCGCTCGGCGTGCTCAACACCGCCCTCGGCGGCGGCATGTCCTCCCGGCTCTTCCAGGAGGTCCGCGAGAAGCGCGGCCTGGCCTACAGCGTGTACTCGTACACGTCCGGCTTCGCCGACTGCGGTCTGTTCGGCGTCTACGCCGGCTGCCGCCCCTCGCAGGTCCACGACGTGCTGAAGATCTGCCGGGACGAACTCGACCAGGTCGCCGAGAACGGTCTGCCGGACGACGAGATAGGGCGTGCCATCGGCCAGCTCCAGGGCTCCACGGTCCTCGGCCTGGAGGACACCGGCGCGCTGATGAACCGTATCGGCAAGAGCGAGCTGTGCTGGGGCGAGCAGATGTCCGTCGACGACATGCTGACCCGGATAGCCGCGGTGACCCCGGACGAGGTCCGCTCGGTCGCCCGCGACATCCTGGGACAGCGCCCGTCGCTGTCGGTCATCGGCCCGCTCAAGGACAAACAGGCCGCACGCCTGCACGACGCCGTCGCCTGACACATCACCGGTAAGGAACGAAGAAGATGAGCAAGCTGCGCGTGGCGGTCCTCGGCGCCAAGGGCCGGATCGGCTCCGAGGCGGTCAAGGCGGTCGAGGCCGCCGAGGACATGGAGCTGGTCGCCGCCCTCGGCCGGGGCGACAAGCTGGAGGCGCTGGCCGAGTCCGGCGCCCAGGTCGCCGTCGAACTCACCACCCCCGCCTCGGTCATGGGCAACCTCGACTTCTGCGTGCGCCACGGCATCCACGCGGTCGTCGGTACGACGGGCTGGACCGACGAACGCCTCGCGCAGCTGAGGGGCTGGCTCGCCCAGTCCCCTGAGACCGGCGTGCTCATCGCCCCGAACTTCTCCATCGGCGCCGTGCTGACGATGAAGTTCGCGCAGATCGCCGCGCCCTACTTCGAGTCGGTGGAGGTCATCGAACTCCACCACCCGAACAAGGTGGACGCGCCGAGTGGCACGGCCACCCGCACGGCCCAGCTCATCGCCGAGGCCCGCCGCGCGGCCGGCACCGCCGCGGCCCCGGACGCCACGGTGACGGCCCTGGACGGCGCCCGGGGAGCCAGCGTCGACGGCATCCCGGTGCATGCGGTCCGCCTGCGCGGCCTCCTCGCCCACCAGGAGGTCCTGCTGGGCGGCGAGGGCGAGACCCTCACCGTCCGCCACGACTCCCTCCACCACAGCAGCTTCATGCCGGGCATCCTGCTCGGCGCGCGCCGCGTGGTCACCACTCCGGGCCTGACCTTCGGCCTGGAGAACTTCCTGGACCTCGGCTGAGCCCCGGAAGGCCCCTGCTCATGCGCGCGAAGATCTCCTACGCCATCACGGCCGCCGTCCTGCTCTTCTACTTCGTCCTGGTCGGCAGCCGGGGCGTGATGCTCATCCAGACCGGCACGCTCCTCACCGTCACCTTCGGGGTGGCGGTGCTGATCCTGCCGGTCATCGGCCTGTGGTTCCTGTGGAAGAACACCCAGTTCGTCCGCAAGGCCAACGCCCTCGCCGCCGCACTCGACGCCGAGGGCGGCCTGCCCGTGGACGAGCTGAAGCGCACGCCCGGCGGCCGGATCGACCGCGACTCGGCCGACGAGGTCTTCGCCAAGCGCAAGGCCGAGACGGAGGCCGCCCCGGACGACTGGCGCAGCTGGTTCCGCCTCGCCGTCGCGTACCACGACGCCCGGGACACCCCACGCGCCCGTAAGGCGATGCAGCGCGCCATCGCCCTGCACGAGGGCAAGCCGATCGAGGCCTGAGCCGTACGCCTCCACCAGCCCGTACGCGGCTTGTACGTAGCCCGTACGTAGCCTGTACGCGGCTTGTACGACGAAGGGGCCGGCGCCCGCACACCGCGGACCGGCCCCTTCCCGCTCTGCGGGCGCTAACCGCGCCGGTACTCCGCCGCCCATGCCTCCACCGCGTCCGCCGCATGGTCGAAGGCGGACGAGCGGCCCACGAAGTCCATCGTGTGCGTGGTCAGCAGCGGTGCCGCGTCCCCCGCCGCCCGGTCCTTGCGCACCAGCGTCAGCGCCTGCCCCTGCACCGTGCGCGGGAGCCCCAGCCAGCGCACCGGCTGCTGCGCCGTGCGCACCGAGGCGACCCGCTTCCAGGGCACGGTCCGCGTGTACACCAGACCCACCTGGCGCACTCCGCGCGCGCTCACCCACACGCCCATGCGCAGTATCCGCAAGGCGCCGGCGATGATCAGCAACGCGATGCCGAGAACCACTCCGGCGGAGCCGAGCGAACCGGTCAGGGCGAGTGCGACCGCCGCGAACAGCACGAACGAGGCGAGCAGCAACCACAGGGCAGCCCCGCCCACACGCCATGGGCCGGGCCGGTAGGGGCGCCGCCAACGGTCCCGGTCGTCGTAGGGCAGCGCGGTGTCGGGTGCCGCGTCGAAGGTGCGGTCGGCCGTCAGGAAGGGCAGGGGCACGGCTGGTCCTCACTCAATCCATGCATGGGCTGTGCCCGGTGAGGCTATCCGGCCATGTCCCCGCTCACCACTCATGGGGGTCCGGAAGAGTCAGTGCCCCTGAGAGGCCTGCGACTGCTGCGTCTGGGTGTCGGACGGCGTGGACAGCGCCGGCATGCCGAGGACCACCGACCCCACGAGTCCAGCCACGATGGTGAGCCCGAGCAGCCATCGCCCGGCTATCTGGCTCACGGACGACCGCTGACGGGGCGGGGGAGCGACATTGCTGCGGAACCTGTCGCCTTCGGCGAGGAAGGCGAACGGTACTGGTTCGCTGGGGGCACCTCCCGGCGGTAGCTGGGGGAGGAACATGGGCGGTGCTTCTCCTCTCGGGATCGCATCGGGACCGGATCGGGATCGAAGGAATGTCCGGCATCTACACAGACGCGCGGGTGCCCCGAAAGGTGCCCGGTTTCACCGAATTCACAGAATTTTGCCGCCGTATGCAGCGCCCCGGCACCGAACGCCCCGATGTCAGTGCCGGGCCGTAGAGTGGGCGCCGCCCGAGAGAAGTGATGGAAGGACCCTCCGAGCCGTGACCGACACCCCCGCCGACGACCTCAAGCCCAGCTTCCGCAGCGAAGTCACCGTTGAGCTGGTCAAGCACAGCGCGGCCGACTCGGACGTGCTGTGGGCCGCCCGCGTCTCCACCGCCGGCGAGCAGTCCCTGGACGAGCTGAAGAAGGACCCCGAGCGCTCCAAGGGCCTGATCAACTACCTGATGCGGGACCGGCATGGCAGCCCCTTCGAGCACAACTCGATGACGTTCTTCATCAGCGCCCCGATCTTCGTCTTCCGCGAGTTCATGAGGCACAGGGTCGGATGGTCCTACAACGAGGAGTCGGGCAGGTACCGGCAGCTCGAACCCGTCTTCTACGTTCCTGACGAGTCCCGCAAGCTCGTCCAGGAGGGACGTCCCGGCAAGTACGTCTTCGTCGAGGGCACCCAGGCCCAGCAGGAGCTCGTCGGCCGGACGATGGAGGACTCCTACCGGCAGGCGTACGAGGCCTACCAGGAGATGCTCGCCGCCGGTGTCGCCCGCGAGGTCGCCCGAGCGGTCCTGCCCGTCGGCCTCTTCTCCTCGATGTACGCCACCTGCAACGCCCGGTCGCTGATGCACTTCCTCGGCCTGCGGACCCAGCACGAGCTGGCCAAGGTGCCGTCCTTCCCGCAGCGGGAGATCGAGATGGTCGGCGAGAAGATGGAAGCGGAGTGGGCCAAGCTCATGCCGCTCACCTACGCCGCGTTCAACGCCAACGGCCGTGTCGCCCCGTAACCCGGCCATTTTGACGTGCTCGGCACAGATGTACGGATCAGCCTCGCGAAGTGTCCGTATTGCGGCATTTAGCGAAGTTCATCTAGCCTGATCAAACGGACCCGGCACTGCTTGAACCCCCGAGCAGGCAGTGCCGGGCTCCGCATTTGTCCGGACTTTCCCCGTACCCCAAGGGCAGACCGCGCCGTGAGCACCGAGTAGCGTGTAACCCATGGCTCCGACCTCCACTCCGCAGACCCCCTTCGGGCGGGTCCTCACCGCCATGGTCACGCCCTTCACGGCGGACGGCGCGCTCGACCTCGACGGCGCGCAGCGGCTTGCCACCCACCTGGTGGACGCAGGCAACGACGGCCTGATCATCAACGGGACCACCGGCGAGTCCCCCACCACCAGCGACGCGGAGAAATCGGACCTCGTACGAGCCGTACTGGAGGCGGTCGGCGACCGCGCCCACGTGGTGGCCGGCGTCGGTACCAACGACACCCACCACAGCATCGAGCTGGCCCGCCAGGCCGAGCGAGACGGCGCCCACGGCCTGCTGGTCGTCACGCCGTACTACAACAAGCCCCCGCAGGAGGGCCTGTACCGGCACTTCACGGCCGTCGCCGACGTCACCGAGCTGCCCGTCATGCTCTACGACATCCCCGGCCGCAGCGGCGTCCCGATCAGCACGGAGACGTTCGTCCGCCTGGCCGAGCACCCCAGGATCGTCGCCAACAAGGACGCCAAGGGCGACCTCGGCCGCGCGAGCTGGGCCATCGCCCAGTCCGGCCTCGCCTGGTACTCCGGCGACGACATGCTCAACCTGCCGCTGCTCTCCGTGGGCGCCGTCGGCTTCGTCTCCGTGGTCGGCCACGTGGTCACCCCGGACCTCAGGGCCCTCGTCGAGGCCTTCACCTCCGGTGACGTCCAGAAGGCGACGGAGATCCACCAGAAGCTGCTCCCGGTCTACACCGGCATGTTCCGCACCCAGGGCGTCATGACGACCAAGGCCGCGCTCGCCCTCCAGGGGCTGCCCGCCGGACCGCTGCGCGCCCCCATGGTCGAATGTTCGGCCGAGGAGATCTCCCAGCTCAAGATCGATCTTGCTGCTGGCGGGGTACAGCTCTGACAACAGACTTCGCGCGGCTGTCCGCGCAGCAAGGCTTCACAACTGAATAAGCGGGACCACCGGTGTGCCCGCACCCCACACAACGACAACTGCTTATGCACGAACGTCACGCACGCCACGTGCCCGACCGGTACGTGGCGTGCGTGGTGAGGAGAGTCTTTTGAGTCATCCGCATCCTGAACTCGGCGCGCCTCCGCAGCTCCCCGAAGGCGCCCTGCGCGTCACCCCGCTCGGCGGGCTCGGCGAGATCGGCCGAAACATGACCGTCTTCGAGTACGACGGCCGCTTGCTGATCGTCGACTGCGGAGTGCTCTTCCCCGAGGAGGAGCAGCCCGGGATCGACCTGATCCTGCCGGACTTCTCGTCCATCCGGGACCGCCTCGACGACATCGAGGGCATCGTCCTGACCCATGGCCACGAGGACCACATCGGCGGTGTCCCCTTCCTGCTCCGCGAGAAGCCGGACATCCCGCTGATCGGCTCCAAGCTGACCCTCGCGCTCATCGAGGCCAAGCTCCAGGAGCACCGCATCCGCCCCTACACCCTGGAAGTGGCGGAGGGCCGGCGCGAGCGCGTCGGTCCCTTCGACTGCGAGTTCATCGCCGTCAACCACTCCATCCCCGACGCCCTGGCGGTGGCGATCCGCACCCCCGCGGGCATGGTGGTCCACACCGGCGACTTCAAGATGGACCAGCTCCCGCTGGACAACCGCCTCACGGATCTACACGCGTTCGCCCGGCTCAGCGAGGAAGGCATCGACCTCCTCCTCGCCGACTCCACGAACGCCGAGGTCCCGGGCTTCGTCCCGCCCGAGCGCGACATCTCCAACGTCCTGCGCCAGGTCTTCGCCGGCGCCCGCAAGCGGATCATCGTGGCGAGCTTCGCCAGCCACGTCCACCGCATCCAGCAGATCCTGGACGCGGCCCATGAGTACGGCCGCCGGGTCGCCTTCGTCGGCCGCTCGATGGTCCGCAACATGGGCATCGCCAGGGACCTCGGCTATCTGAAGGTCCCGCCGGGCCTGGTCGTGGACGTCAAGACGCTCGACGACCTCCCGGACAGCGAGGTGGTCCTGGTCTGCACGGGCTCCCAGGGCGAGCCGATGGCGGCCCTGTCCCGGATGGCCAACCGCGACCACCAGATCCGCATCGTCGAGGGGGACACGGTCATCCTGGCCTCGTCCCTCATCCCCGGAAACGAGAACGCGGTCTACCGCGTCATCAACGGCCTGACCCGCTGGGGCGCCAACGTCGTCCACAAGGGCAACGCCAAGGTGCACGTCTCCGGCCACGCCTCCGCCGGCGAGCTGCTGTACTTCTACAACATCTGCCGGCCGAAGAACCTGATGCCGGTCCACGGCGAATGGCGGCACCTGCGGGCCAACGCCGAACTGGGCGCGCTCACCGGTGTCCCGCACGACCGCATCGTCATCGCCGAGGACGGCGTCGTCGTCGACCTCGTCGGGGGCAAGGCGAAGATCTCCGGCAAGGTCCAGGCGGGTTACGTGTACGTCGACGGCCTCTCGGTCGGCGACGTGGGCGAGCCGGCCCTCAAGGACCGCAAGATCCTCGGCGACGAGGGCATCATCTCGGTCTTCGTGGTCGTCGACTCGTCCACCGGCAAGATCACGGGTGGCCCTCACGTCCAGGCCCGCGGGTCCGGCATCGAGGACTCGGCGTTCGCGGCCGTCCTCCCGAAGATCTCGGAAGTCCTGGAACGCTCGGCCCAGGACGGCGTGGTGGAACCCCACCAGCTGCAGCAACTCATTCGGCGGACCCTCGGCAAGTGGGTCTCGGACACGTATCGCCGCAGGCCGATGATCCTCCCGGTCGTCGTGGAGGTCTGACCCGCGCACGCGTGAACCCGGAGCGGGGCTCCTCGATTTGCATCGAGGAGCCCCGCTCCAGTAGGTTTACGGCTCTGCCCGACCGGGAACCCCAGTGCTTCATGCATCGGATCCAGGTGCCACGGACCGGGTGGAAATTCCGACTCAGAACTTCTGATAAAGTCGGAACCGCCGGAAAGGGAAACGCGAAAGCGGGAACCTGGAAAGCACCGAGGAAATCGGATCGGAAAAAGATCTGATAGAGTCGGAAACACCGAAGGGAAGCCCGGAGGA
>NZ_JBIWOA010000040.1:0-101779 GCF_044767525.1 Streptomyces sp. NPDC101234
GCGCGCGGTCTGCTCCGCAGACACGACGCGGTGTCGCTACGCGACACGAACGGCGCTACGCGCCGAACCCCCCGGGCTCCGCCCGGAGGTTCCCGGACGTCGTCCGGAACGGGCTGCCACTCCGTGGCAGCCCAACTGACCTACGCTCCGCGCAGGTCAGAGCCCCCGACCGCTCCGCGATCGGGGGCAACGACGCAGCAGTGAGAGGAGGGGGTCGGGGGTGGCCGAACGGTCGGGCCGCCCAAACGAAGTGACGGAGCGTCAATCACTCCCCCGTACGTCAAAACTGACGGCCGGATAGATTCTGGGATGACAGCCTACCCCCACCCCACCACGGAAGCCCTGAATCGAGAATGCGTCAATTCCCGGCCCGGATAGATTCTGGGATAACAGGCGAGGTCCCCTGCGCTATCGGTGAAATACCGGAGCGGCTCCCGCTTGAAACGCTTCCGCGTATTCATCGAATGCTTCCACGGCGCTCCGCAGTGAACTCATTGTGCCGTATTCCTGGTCCGGCATTTCGCGGCCCTCGCCGAGCACCTCCAGGGCGCGGTCCGGGTCGGTGACGTAGCCGAGGACGCCGGAGGCGTCGACCGCCCACACGCGGGCGCCGTCCAGATCGACGTCCCACGGGGCGAGCAGGTGGCCGGCAGGACACTCGAACAGACCGTCAGGGAGGGCCCGGAACTCGGCGCCCGGAGGGCGGCCCCGGGGTGCCGTGCAGATTTTGACTCTGTTGTCGATCGACAAAAAGTGACAAAAGGTCTTCATTTGGCCGCAAGAAGATTGGGGGGGCCTCTGCACTTCTCGACAGTCTCCTTGCGTGAATGACTCCATTTCGTCTGTTCGCTCTTCACTGGCTTCGACTCGCTGGAAGAATGGAATTGCATTTGCCGCTTCTGGCGAGAAAGGGTTCTGTAATGCTACGCCGAATTCTGATGTCTGTGGCCGCGTTCTGGTTCGCAGTTGCGGGAACGCTGGCCGGGGCTGGTACTGCATCCGCTACGCCCACTAATGGTCAGCAGGTCAGTGTCTGTGCGACATATACCTATTACTACAGGTCCGTCGTTCTCATTGGTCACAATCAGAACGACGAATATCTCATCCAGCCTTTCAAGCTATACCAGGCTAACGGGGATCCCTATAACTGGTGCATGAACGCCTACGACGTCGAGTCGTGGTGGTGGAAGGGCGACATGCAGGTCAACTGGTACGACGACGCGGGCAATTACAAGGCCAGCGACTATTTCTACGTCTCTCCGACGAGTGACAGCTCGTACCCGTACGTCTTCCACCGCTACTGAGTAGAGTCCCGCAACAGACCTTCAGGTCCTCGGTTTTGCTAAGTCGCTGCCCGCCTTGCAGCCGTAGTCGGCCTGCTTGCTGGCATCCTGCACCACGACGTAGAGGACACACCGGACCTCCGTGACGACGCGGACCGTGTCCATCAACACGGTCCGCGTCATGCATTGCGTGAGGGCGGCAGGCAAGATCCGTGATCAGGGGTTCGCAGCGCGCCTAGCTCTATAGTTGACCGCTTCTGCCAACCCCCCGGAAAGCTATCCACCCGTAGGTCGATCGTACCGGGTACCCGGTAAATGGTTGCGGGCCATCCGCGCACGCTCATGCGGCGAATCCGATGGTGGTGACGTATTCGTACTGGCCCCACTGGGAGCCGAGGTCGACCACTGCGTCATCGACCCAGGCGGTGTCCAGCGCGTCGTCGTCGCCGGCGGCCCAGGCGGCGACGATCCGGTCCCAGTGCCGCACGTTCAGCGTCCGGTACTCCACGGGCCGCTGGTGCGGGCGGGTGACCTGTGACTGGTTGAGCGGGTGGAACTCCACGCGGGTGCCGCGGCCGTCGCGGTTGAGGCGGGCCAGGAGGTAGCGGGCCACGTTCTCCCGCCGCACCGCCCGGTACGCCCGCTCGATCGCCGCGAGGTTCGCGCGGGAGGGTGAGCGGGTGCCGGCGAGCCAGGCCCGGATCGTGCGGGGGGTCGCGGTGAGCCCGGCCTGGCGGGCGGCGGTGCGGGCGTGGTCGGTGCGGGTGAGGTAGTGCAGGCGGGCGAGCAGGCCGCGCCGGGCCGTGATCGGGGTCGCGATGTACCCGGCGAGGGCGTCCAGCTGCCGCGCGACGGCTTCATGGCCCTTGATGCCGCGCGCGCCGAACTTGCCGAAGTCGAGGTTGCGGTCGGGCATGTCAGGCCTCTTCCGGGGTCACGTCGGTGGCGTCGCCGACGGTGTAGACGTCCTTGACCTTGACCTCGGTCACGCCGCGCCCTTCGGGGAAGACAGCGCGCCAGTCGCCGGCGACGTGCAGTTCGTCGGTGCCCATGGCACGGACCACCACGAGGCCTTCGTCGTAGGCGCGGTGGGCCTTGAGCCACAGGTTCGCGAACGCCTGGGAGCGGATCAGGTGCATCCAGTCGCTCCTGTAGAGCTCCCGGTTGTAGTTCGACTCGCCCATGGTCGAGACGAACTTCGAGTACATGGCCTTGACGTACTCCAGCGTCACGTCGTCGCCGTCGGCGATCGCCCGGTCCCGGGCGTCCTTGAGGGTGATGCGGAACTTCTCCAGCAGGCCCTCGGTGGCCCCCGACGTCCACGACTCGTGGATCACCGGCGCCTCGCACAGCCCGTGCTTCGGGCCGGAGATCCGCAGCAGCAGGCGCAGGGTCGGCTCCGTCACCCACAGCGGGCCGGGCTCGTCGCGCTGGCCGATCGGGTTGGGGAGGCAGGCGTCGTGGTCCCAGTCGGGCGGGGTGATCAGGTGGATACCGGCCCGGCGCCGGTCGTGCCGGCCGCCCTCGGAGTGTTCCAGCTGTCCGAGCGGCAGGTGCGTCTTCAGCGCCGACAGGTACGCCCCGTTGACGTCCAGCGCGGTCACCTCGTGGGCGCCGGCCGGGAGTTCGGGGCGGGTCCACTTCGGGCGGGCCTCCCAGATCTGGTCGGCACCGCGCGCGGTCTGCTTGCGCAGCACGTCGGGCAGCCACGGGTGCGCGACGACGTCGTACCGGCCGCCGAGACGGGCCTGGTCGAGCAGCGCCATCGCGTCCGGGATCGCCCGCTTCACCAGCGCCGCCGTCGCGTCCGCGACGTCCCCGCCGTGCTCGGCGAGCGCGGCCGCGACCGCTGCGGGGATCCGTCCGGCGAGCGGGTCGGGGGCGTCGGCGGGCCGTACCCGGCGCCCAGCCGCAACCACCCTCACCCCCCGCGAGTCCTGTCCTGGCCCGCCGGCACGGCCGCGACCACGCTGCACCCCAGCCGCGGCCGGTGCGGCTGCCGGTGTCGGTTCCGGGACCGGCTGCTCGGCCGCCGGCGCGCCGGTGCACTCGGCAGGGTCCAGGTGCTGGGGGAAACCGGCGACCTGGTGGCGGGCCGGCTGCCCGCACAGCACGCACGGCTGCGCCACGGCCAGTTCGTCCTGGTCGCCGTCGTCCTGGCTCACCGTCTGCCCGGCATCCGCGACAACCTGGGCTTCGGGTTCGTCGACGGGGGCCTCCCGGGCCGGGTCGGCGGCCAGCTTGGTCCTGGCCCCGTCAAGGAAGTACGCGTACTTGACCCTCGTCTCGCCACTCGGGTCCCGTCCGGACTCCCAGCCTGCGACCGTGGAGGGACTGACCCCCAGAGCCTGCGCAAGCTGGGCACGTGAGAGGTCCAACTCCTCACGCAGGATCCTTCGTTCCCCGACAGGCGGCAGCGGGACCTGCTTTCCGGCCCCGGCCAGCAGAGCGTCGATCGCACCGAAGTCCGTCATCACACGCCTTCCCCGGCAGCCGCAGGACGCCGGGTGCCGGCCTGATGACCAGGGATGCGGCGCCGCGTGGAGGGCAGCGCCTCCGTTGCCCTAGTGGGTCCCCCGAGGAGTTCCAGGACGTCAATGCCGTAATGCGCGGCGACAGCCTCACAGTCCGCCAACGTCCAGGCGGCGATGCCGCGCTGACGACGGCTCACCTGCGCCTGGCTCACCCCCAGGACAGTCCCCAGGGCGGACTGCGACTCACCGGTCGCGTACAGGAGCGCCGCCACCGCCGACCTCACCCGCTCTTCGAGCCCCATACCCATAGAGCCAATCTAATCACTCATCTCTCACTTTCTATTCGCACAGCGCATTATTGATCATGAAGGGCGACTCGGCCGAGGGCCGGGTACGCGTGCAGAACGTCGGGCCTGGGCAACCCTCGGGCCGCCGCTGCCCCGTACGACCGACTCATCGGCCAGGCCTCCCAGCAGAGGGGAACTCGCTGTCGTGGCGTCGGCCGGGCGTCAGCAAGACGGCGAGGGGGGCGGCCGCGGCCGGCCCCCTCCCCGAACGCATCCGCGTCCCGCGAACCGGCCCCGGCCGGCCACGTTGCAGGCCCGACCAGGTCATCGCGGACAAGGCCTACAGCTCCCGCGGCTTGCGTGCCTGCCTGCGCCGACGCGGCATCGCACACACCGTCCCGGAGAAGGCCGACCAGCGTCGGCACCGGCACGACCGCGGCCGTCGGGGCGGGCGGCCACCGGCTTTCGACCAGCGGGTCCACCGCCAACGCAATGTGGTGGAACGCTGCTTCAACCGCCTCAAGGGCTTCCGCGGAATCGCCACGCGATACGACAAGACCGCCACCTCCTACGGAAGCAGCGGTCAGCCTCGCGTCATTCCTGCTCTGGGCAGGATCCGTTTGAAGACGGCCCCTGGAGGACCGCCGCCGGCCGAAAATCCCCGCGAAGTCCCCACCGGCCGAACGGATCAAGAAAATTCCGGCGAACCGGCAGGCCAAGGGGCTCGTGGCGTCCGGCGCCTGCTTGTCCGTCACGTACAAGGGGACGGCACGGGGCCGGCTGGCTGTGAACATCATCGAGTGCTGAGGGGCGGATCTGCCGCGGCCGACCCGCCGGTCCGCGGGGCTGTGTGGCCGCGGGGGCCGCGCGCGCGTCGCGAGGTGTGGTGCGCCTGATGCCGAGGCCGATGTGTACCGCTCACGGACCGCCCTGGTCCCTGCCGAGTTGCTCGGCGAAAAGGGCCCAGCTGTGCGCGTAGCCCTGCGCGAGTCTCGCCATGGCGTGCACACAGTGCGGGGGCAGGCTGGCGGCGATGCTCTCCCTGTTCCTGATGAAGGCGGCGCTGACGTCGAGCAGCCGGAGCACGGAGCGCCCGGTGTCGTTCAGCCGCAGGGACGGGTCGCGCCGCAGGGTGTCGAGAACGTCTCCCAGTTGCGGCACGGACCCGGGCCCGGCGGGTCCGCTCGGCTGCGGCGCCGGCTGCCGGCGCCGGGGGGCCTGCCCGGAGGCGGACGGCTCCTGCAGGACCGGGCTCTCCCCCCGCGCCATCCGGTCCCGTACGTCGGACACGGTGGTCGGGGAGACACCGGCTTGCCTGGCTATCCGACGCAGCGAGGCGCCGGGATCGCGGGTGAGCAGCTCGGCGGCGAGCGTCCGGCCCTGCGCGGGGTCGAGGGGGCGGACACGCCCGTCCCGGCCGACGCGTTTGCCGGTACGGGCCGCGTCGCCGAAGAGCTCCCGCCGGATGTCCGACGTCTTCGTCGCGGACAGCCCGGCGATGGCCGCCACCGGCCGGTCGGCCCAGTGCGGATGCAGGGTCAGGATCTGCCGTGCCGCCGTGACGCGTTCCTCCAGCGACAGCGGGCGGCCGTGCTGTACGTTCAGCGCCACGGCCAGCATCCGGCCCTGCGCCTCGCTGCCCTCGAAGTAGCGGGCGTCGATGTGCGTGCACCCGCGCAGTCGTGCCGCCAGGAACCGATGGATCCCGTCGATCACCGTCATGGTCGCGCGGTGCACGAGTATCGGTGGCAGCGGGCCTTCCGATGCGGCGAGTTCGCGTGTGTAGTGGGGACTTTCGACCGTGCTGCGCGGCGATCCCGCGACCGTGAGCCGGCTCAGTGCGACGCTCTCGGCCGAGGTGCGGCCCAGCATGTCGCGGAGTTCCAGCAGGTGCTCCGCACCGATCCGTTCTGTTGAAGCTTGCATGACAATATCGGGCAGCGGTTCCACCACCGGCCCCTACTGCCGGCCCGAGTCACCCTGCGAGGTCAGGGCACCCTGAGGGGTCGGGGCACCGGTCAGGGCCTGCCGGCCCGAGTCCGCCCGAGCGGTCCCCGTGGCGGGCGTGCGCTGCCAGCCCGAGTCCGCCCGGTCCGGTCCGGTGAGCGCCGGGCCGACGGGAACGAACCCCTGCACCGCGCCCGCCCCCAGCAGACCCGCCACGGCCACCGCTGCTCCCAGCAACTTGATACGTCGCATCGTTGTCTCCCCCAAAGCTTGTGTGTGAGTCAGGTTCGGCCGGCCGGTGACTGAAGTCTGGCCGGGCCCCGGTGGGGGGAGAAGGGAGTTCGGGGCGGGCAAAGCGGCCATGACCGCCTCAGGACACCGGCGGCCCGTGCCGCCCGAACCCGCCTATTCCTCGTCGACCTGCAGGAGCGGCACCTCGGCGCGGACCAGTTCCCAGTCCCCGAGGGCCGGTTCGGCGACCACCGCCCGCTCCCAGATCCGGCGCGCGAACGACTCGGCCCGCTCCAGGGTGGCCTCCTGGAGGTACAGGCCGACGATGGGGTAGGGCTCGGCGAGGGAATGCACGACCACATGAGCCACCCCGGGATGGCTCGCGCCGCCGGCGACCACCGAGGCACACTCGGACGGCAGCCGCGCGCCCAGGCGTCGCGGCGAAAGGTGAATGTGGACCAGATATATCATTTCAGGCATACGGTGAGTGAAGGAATGATCGGAAGGGGCGGCTAGGCCCTGGTCAAGTCCGCTTCCGGGTGTATATCGCCCGAAAGGCGGTTCGGTAAGGTTGCGCCCCGGCCGCTGAGGCCGAGTTCGCTGAAGTGCCAAGGGGGAACCGATGCTCAGTCGTCTAGGGATCAGCCTGACCACCGAAGCCGTTTACCGAATGATGCTGGCTCACCCGAAAGAGAACATTGCCCACTGGGCGGCCCGGCTGGACATATCCGAAACCGCCGTGCGGGACGCTCTTGATCAGCTGAGCGAACTCGCGCTTGTCCGCCCGTGCACAGAGGACCAGAGCCAGGTGCGTCCAGTCAATCCGCTCCTGGGTTTCGAGGCGCTGCTCGCACGCCAGCAGGCGGATCTGGCGGCACAGCAGCAAAAACTCGAGGAAAGCCGGGCCGCCATCGCCGAGGCCATTTCCCGATACGGCCAGGAGTACGCGGTCAGCAGTGGCGGCGGCATTCAGTACATCGAAGGCGTCGAGGCGATCAGAGAGCATCTGGAACTGCTCAACGCCAAGGTCCAGGACGAGTTCTTGACGTTCGCGCCGGGAGGCGCCCAGACTGCTGCCAACATGGCCGCCTCCCGCCCGCTCAATCGCCGGTTGCTCGACCGCGGGATCAGAATGCGGACGGTCTATCTCGACAGCATCCGGCATGATCCACCGACCATGGCGCACGCGGAATGGCTGGAGAGCCTGGGGGCGCGAATCCGTACGGCTCCCAGCCTGCCCAACCGGATCATCGTCATAGACCGCCGGACCGCGCTGGTGGCGGCCGACAGCGGCAATACGGCGGCGGGGGCCGTGCTCATCGACAATCCCGGAACCGTCACGTTGATGTGCGCGCTCTTCGAAAGCGTCTGGCAGGCCGCCGAACCGCTGAGCGCGCGTGCCGCGCCGCCTTCCGGCGGGCTGAGCAGACAACAGGCGGAAGTGCTGCGGCTGATGGCCCGCGGCAACACCGACGAGTCCATTGCGAAGAGCCTCGGAATCTCGGACCGCACCGTGCGCCGGATCGCCGCCGGCCTCCTTGAGTACCTGGACGCGCGCAGCCGTTTCCAGGCCGGTGCGCACGCCGTTCAGCGCGGCTATCTGCCCGCCTCACCCGAGTAGGGCGGCAAGGTGTCCGACTGCCCGCCGCGAGCGGTTGAACGGTTCCGGGGTCGACGCTCGGACAAAATCCTCGGTATCCGGCCGCTTGGTGCGCAGAAACGTTCATCTTCCCTGCAGGAGGACCGTTTCATCTGCTGGAATCGAGGCCGACGAGGGTGAGTTGACGCTCCCTCCGGTACCCGAGACGAAACTGGGTTGTGTGTATGACATACGTAGAGGACGAGATCCGGCGCATCAGGCCTCGTCAGTTCCACGAGAGCACCGGCGTGGCGGACTGGCGGGTCGTGGGCGAGGGGGCGTGTGCGTGCTTCCGTGCCCGGTCCTTCCCGGACGGCGCCCGGCTGGCGCAGGCCATCGGTGAACTGCCCGGCACCGGACCGGGCCGTCCCGACATCGACCTGCGCGGGGACGGCGTCTTCGTCCGGGTCATCACGCTGACCGACGACTTCTTCGGGCTGACCGAGCGGGACGTCGAACTCGCGCGGGAGATCTCGGCCGTGGCGCGGCGGCTGAAGGCCACCGCCGACCCGTCCGCCGTACAGACCGTCCAGGTCACGGTCGACGCCCTCGGCGGGCCGGCCGTGGTCGCGTTCTGGCGGGCGCTGCTCGGCTACCAGGACCGGGCGGGCAGCCCGGAGGACCTGATCGACCCGAACCGGCGCGGCGGTCCCTTCTACTTCCAGGAGCTGGACCGGCCGCGTCCGCAGCGCAACACCGTGCACGTCGACGTCTGGGTGCCGTACGACCAGGCCGAGGCCCGGATCGTCGCGGCGATCGCCGCCGGCGGACGGCTCGTCAGCGACGCGCAGGCGCCGGGGCACTGGGTGCTGGCCGATCCGGAGGGCAACGAGGCCTGCGTGGGTGTGGCCGGCTGGACCGGCCCGGAGCCGAAGTCGGGCTGAGCCCGCGGTGCCGCAGGGCACCGGAAGGCGGGGGAGGCTCCGGCGCGGACGTTGCGCCCGGTCCTCCCCCGCAGTCGTATGTCCCCTCTAACCGATGGCCCGGGTGATGGCGGCGATCACCTGGTGTTCCGCCGGTCCGGCGAAGAAGTGGCCGCCGGGCACCAGGTCGAGGCCGAAGGCGGCGGTGGTCTCCGTGCGCCAGCCGGCCATCCGTTGCGGTGTGGCCGAGAAGTCCTCGGTGCCGGCGAACGCATGGATCGGCATGTCCAGCGGGACCTCGTGGCGGGGCGCATGGCTGCTGAGGACCGTCAGATCGGCCCGGAGCGTCGGCAGCAGGGCGCTCAGCAGGTCCGGCTCGGCCAGGATCTCCTCGGGGGTCCCGCCCATCGCCCGCAGGTATCCCTCCAGGCCGTCCTCCCGCCCCTCCCACTCGAAGGTGCCGTTGTCGGTGCCGGGCGCGGCGTTGGCCGCCAGGAACAACTGGCGCGGCTGCGGCATCGCCCGCTCGCGCAGGGTGTGGGCGAGTGCCCAGGCGACCCGGGCGCCCATGCTGATGCCGTAGCAGGCGAACGGCCGCTCCAGCAGTGGTTTGACCACCTCGATCAGGTCGTCGAGGAGCGGCTCGATCCGGTCGTACGCCGGTTCCCGGAAGCGGTCCGTGCGGCCGGGCAGCTGGATCGCGACCGGTTCGATGCTGCTCGGCAGCAGGCGCGGCCACTGCCGGTACATGGCCGCGTTGCCGCCGGCGTGGTGGAAGCACAGCAGCTGGATGTCGGCTGTGCCCTCGCGCCGGCCGAACCGCTTCAGCCAACGCCGTTCCTCGTTCGGCGGCTGCCCGTTCATGTTCCGCTCCCAGGGACCGAGTCGCTCGGAAATGGCATCGGTCAGCTGCTCGCCACCGCGTCGCGGCGCGCGCTGCGGGGTCGCAGGTCGGTCCAGTTGGCCTCGACGTAGTCCAGGCAGTCCTGTCGGCCGGCCGCGCCGTGCGCGACGTTCCAGCCGGCCGGCACGGCCAGGTCGGCCGGCCACAGGGAGTGCTGGTCCTCATCGTTGACGAGCACGAAGAAGGTGCCCTCGGGGTCATCGAACGGGTTCACGGAAACGACTCCTTACCCGGAAAGCCGGATTACCCGGAAAGCCGGAAGTCCTGAGCGATCGGCATGCCGCGGCGGCGGCGCGGCCAGCTCGGCTGACCGGACTGTCACGTTACTAAGAGTGGCCGCACAGGCCCCGTCCCGTGAATCGAGGACGCCCGCCGACGCGGGGTGGCGACCTATGGTTCCGCGGAGGCGGCCGCCTGCCCTGCCTCGTGCCGGAACGGCCCGGCGGGCCCTGCGACCGCCGCGCCCAGCTACCGCTACGGGATAGGCATCGTTTATGGACATCGCCATCGCCAAGCTTGAGGCGTGGATGCGCGACTACTACCACAAGGTCGACCACGACATCGGCAGCAGCGGGGTGCGGGATCTGACCATGGCCGAGCTGCGCGCGATCTGCGGGTTCGAGCTGTCGGAGCTGGACCCCATGGTCTTCCACGACAGCGAGAGCTACGGCGGCAGCGGGCTGCGTGCCGCGCTGGCCGACCGGTGGACCGGCGGCGACACCGACCGGCTGATGGTCACTCATGGTTCCAGCGAGGCGATCTATCTGGTCATGCAGCTGCTGCTGGAACCGGGCGACGAAGTGGTCGTGGTGGATCCCGCCTACCAGCAACTGCACGACATCGCCGCCGCGCGTGGCTGCCGTGTCACACGCTGGCCGCTGGACGTGACCGACGGGTTCGCCGTGGATCTCGCACGGCTGCGGGAGCTCGCCCGGTCCCGTCCGCGGATGATCGTCGTCAACTTCCCGCACAACCCCACCGGGATCTCCATCACGCCGGCCCAGCAGAAGGAGCTGGTCGCGATCGCCGAGGAGGCGGGCGCCTGGCTGGTCTGGGACCACGCCTTCGGTGAACTCACCTATACGGCGGACCCGTTGCCGCTGCCGACCGGGTACGACCGGGCCATCGTCTGGGGCACCTTCTCCAAGAGCTACGGTCTGGCCGGGCTGCGGGTGGGCTGGTGCCTGGCCCCGCCGGACCTGCTGGCCCGGATGGCGCTGCTGCGCGACTACATCGCGCTCTATGTCTCACCGGTGCTGGAGTTCTTCGCGGAGCACGCCGTCCGCAACGCGGACCGGATCGTGGCGCTGCAGAAGGAACACGCCCAGCGCAATCTCCGGCTGCTCACCGACTGGGCCCGCAGCGCGCCCGAACTGGTGCGTCTGACCCCGCCGGACGGCGGGGTCACGGCCTTCGTCGAGTTCCCCGGCCAGCCGGACGTCGAGCGGTCCTGCCGCCGGCTGGCAGAGCAGCACCGGGTGCTGCTGGTGCCGGGCGGGTGTTTCGGCGACGCCTACCGCAGCCATGCCCGGCTGGGCTTCGGCGCCGCGGCCGAGGAGCTGACGACCGGCCTCTCTCTCCTGGAACGAGTGCTGCGTGAAGACGCAGGGATGGTGGTGAATCATGGTTGACCTGCAGAGCCGTATCGCGGCCCTGTCCCCGCAGAAGAGGGCTCTTCTCGAACAACGGCTCGCCGAACGGACGGCCGCGCACGCGGGTGGCTCCAGGGAACGGATCGAGCCCCGCGACCGCTCGCAGCCCACCCCGCTGGCCTTCCAGCAGGAACGCGAGTGGGCCATCGGGCGGTTCCGGCCCGCCAACAACATCCCCGGCGCGTTCCGCGTCGAAGGAGCCCTCGACCTCGGCCTCCTCAGCCGGGTCCTGACCGAGGTCACCGAGCGGCACGAGGTACTGCGCTCCACGGTGGAGCTGCGGGAGGACGGTCAGCGGGTGCAGGTGGTGCACCCGGTCACGCCGGTTCCCACGCCCGTGACCGACCTGTCCGGTCGCACGCCCGAGCAGCAGAGCGAGGAGGTGCTGCTGCGCTGGAAGGCCGAGGTGGTCAGGCCGTTCGACCAGGCGCACCCGCTGCGGCTGCGGACCTCCCTGCTGCGGATGGCCGAGGACAACCACGTCGTGCTGATCACCACCGACCACGCGGCTGCGGACCTGGTGTCCGTGGCCATCCTCGTCCAGGAGTTCGCGGCCCTTTACGCGGGCCACCAGAACGGTGTCGGCAACGTCCTCGCGCCGCTCGACATCCAGTACGGCGACTTCGCCGCCTGGCAGCGCGGGTTCGGCGAGCAGGGCGTGGCCGCCGAGGTGGAACACTGGCGCAAGGCGCTGGACGGCATACCGGGGGCGCTGACCCTGCCCAGCGACCGGCCGTTCCCGGCCCGGCCGACCTTCGCCGGCGCCGCGCACTTCGTGGATCTGCCGGCCGACTTCGCCGACGAGCTGCGCCGGTTCACCGAGCGGGAGAAGGTCTCGCTGGGCGTCGTCCTGCTCGCCGCCACCTCCGTGCTGCTGTACCGGTACCTGGGCCAGGACGACATGGTGATCGGCGAGATCGTCTCCGGTCGCAGCCGGGCCGAGGTCGAGCGCCTGATCGGCTGCTTCGTGACCGCGCTGCCCCTGCGGATGCGGCTGGCCGAGAAGATGAGCCTGCGCGAGGTCGTGCAGCAGGCCCGGGGCACCGTGCTCACCGCGTACGACCACCAGAACCTGCCGATGGAGCGTCTGATCGGCGAGCTCGGCCTCGGGCACGAGGCCTCGCAGACGTCGATGAGCCACATGTGGATCGACGTCCGCACGCCCGAGAGCGCTCTGGAGGTGCCCGGGCTGCGCATCGCCCAGGAGCCGATCGAGGTCAACGTGGCAGCCGCGCCGCTCACGCTGGACGCCAACCCAAGCGCCGAGACCCTGCAGTTGCAGTGGATCTACATGACGGAGATGTTCGACACCGACACGGTGGTGCTGTTCGCCGAGCAGTTCGACCGGATCCTGCGCCGGCTCGTCGAGGCCCCGGACACCCCGGTCGGCGAGGTCGACCTCGCGGCCGCGCCGGCCGCCCCCGTCCGGGAGCCCGCAGGTGCCGCCGAGCCGGGCTTCGTCGAGCTGTTCCGGCGCCGGGTCACGCTGACCCCGCACGCCCCGGCCGTCATCGTCGACGGCACGGCGACCAGTTACGCCGAACTCGACGCCGCAGCCGACCGGCTGGCCCGCCGTCTGGGCACGCTGGGCGTCGGTCCCGAGACCCGCGTCGGCATCCTGGTGGACCGCTCGCCCCGGCTGGCGTCGGCGATCCTCGGTGTGCTGAAGTCCGGTGCGGCCTATGTGCCGCTGGACCCGGGGTATCCGCCGGAGCGGATCGCGTTCATGCTGGCCGACGCGGACGCCCGGGTGCTCGTCACCGAGCAGGGCCCGGCCGCGGCCCTCACCGCCGGCGGCGTGGCCCTCCCGGAGCACAGCGTGCTCCTCGACGGCGCCGCACCCCTGCCCGCCGGGGACACCTCCGCCGGTCCGCCGGCCGCGCCGGCCCCGGACTCGGCCGCGTACATCGTCTACACCTCCGGGTCGACCGGCCGTCCCAAGGGCGCCGTCGTCGAGCACCGTTCGCTGGCGACGTTCGCCCGGGACGTGGTGGAGCGGCTGGGCCTGGGCGCGGGCGACCGGTTCCTGCAGTTCGCGTCGCCGAGCTTCGACGTGCTGGTGGAGGAGCTGTTCCCGACCTGGCTCGCCGGTGGCGCGGTGGTCGTCCCGACCGGCCACATCATCAGCGGCCAGGTCGACCTCGTCGAGCTGATCGGGCGGGACCGCCTGACGGTGATGGAGCTGCCGACCGCGTACTGGCACGAATGGGTGCGCGAGCTCGACCGCACCGGCCGCGAACTGCCGGAGTGCCTGCGCCTGGTGATCATCGGCGGCGAACGGGTGCTGCCCGACCGGCTGGTCATGTGGCGGCGGCTGGGCGTGCCCCTGATGCACGTGTACGGCCTGACGGAGACCACCGTCAGCTCGACCTTCTTCCGCCTCGACCCCGCGGACCCGGTCCACGACTGGCCGAACCTCCCGATCGGCACCCCGCTGCCCTCGGCGGACCTGCGCGTCCTCGACCGGCGGCTGCGGCCGGTGCCCATGGGCGCGACCGGCGAGCTGTACATCGGCGGTGTCAGTGTGGCCCGCGGCTATCTGGGCCGTCCCGGGCTGACGGCCGGCCGGTTCGTCGCCGACCCCGTGCACGCCGGCGAACGGCTGTACCGCACCGGCGACCTGGTCCGGCAACGGCCGGACGGGAACCTGGAGTTCGTCTCCCGGGTCGACACCCAGATCAAGATCCGCGGCTTCCGGGTGGAACCCACCGAGATCGAGTCGGTGCTGAACCGCCATCCGCGGATCGCCGAGTCCGTGGTGACGCTGTACGAGCCGGCCCCCGGCGACCGGCGCCTGGTGGCCTATCTGGTCCCCGACGCCGAGGGGACGCTCGGCACCGAGGAGCTGCGCCGGTACCTGGAGCGGGAGCTGCCCGCGTACATGGTGCCGTCGGCCTTCATCGAGCTGGACGCGCTGCCGCTGTCGCCCAACGGCAAGGTGGACCACAAACGGCTGCCGTCCCCGGAGGGCCTGCGTCCGGCCACGGACGAGGAGTACGTCGCTCCGCAGACCCCGATGCAGCTGCGTCTGGCGGAGATCCTCAAGAGTGTCCTGGGGGTCGGCCGGATCGGCGTCCACGACAACTTCTTCGAGGTGGGCGGCGACTCCATCCTGGCGATCCAGGTCGTCGCCCGGGCCCAGGAGGAAGGCCTCCACCTGTCCCCGTACGACCTGTTCACCAACCCCACGGTCGCGGCCCTGTCGGAGGTGGCGACCGCGGGACCGGCCGTCGACGCGGACCAGGGCGATGTCACGGGGCCGGTGCCGCTGGCGCCCGCGCAGCGCTGGTTCGCCACGGCGGGCAGCCCGGAGCCGCGGCACTGGAACCGCTCCGTCGTGCTGGAGCTGCCGGACGCGAGCGAGGAGCGGACGGTACGGGAGGCGGTCGAGGCGCTGCTGGGCCATCACGACGGCCTGCGTCAGCGGTTCCTGCTGTCCGGAGCGAAGACCAGGGTGCGGATCGCACCGCGCGGCGACGTGACCCCGTTCGAGGTGCACGACCTGCCGGGTCCCGATGGGGCGGACCGGGACGGCCGGCTGGCGGAGATCCGCGCCGGACTGCACCGCGGGCTCGACCTCGCGGTGGGTCCGCTGCTGCGTGCCGCGCTGGTCCGTGGCGGTGGGCAACGGCCCGACCTGCTGGTCCTGGTGGTGCACCGGCTGGTCGCCGACGAGGCCTCGGTGCGGATCCTGACGGAGGACCTGACGACCGCCCTGCGGCAGCTGGGGGCGGGCGAGCAGGTCCGGCTGCGGGCCAAGACCACCTCGTGGCAGTCCTACCAACGGCGGCTCGCGAAGTACGCCGCAACCGACGAGGTGCAGACGCAACGGCCGTACTGGGAAGGTCTGTCCGCGCCGGGCGGATTCCCCGCGGACGGTCCGGCCGGCACCCTCGCGGACGAGCGGACCCTGACGGTGACGCTGGACGCCCCGGTGACCGCGGGGCTGCTGCACACCGTCCCCGAGGCACTCAGCTGCCGTACCGACGAACTCCTGCTCGCCGCGCTCGCGCGGACCCTGCGGGACTGGAGCGGGGCGGACCGGCAGTTGATCCATGTCGAGCGGCACGACCGGGCGCCGGTCTTCGACGACGTCGATCTCGGCCGGACCGTCGGGGCGCTGACCCGGATCCATCCGGTCGTGCTGTCCGCCGAGCCGGACGGTTCTCCGGAGACGACCCTGCGCAGCACCAAGGAGACCCTGCGGGCGGTGCCGGCGAACGGCACGGGATGGCAGTTGCTCCGCCAGGACGCGCGGCCGCTGCCGGACACGCCGGCGGACCTCCTCTTCGGCTGGCTCGGCGAGGAGAGCGGCACGACGGCGGCCGGTCAGGACGCGGACCCGGCGACACCGCGGCCGTACCCGCTGCAGGTCCGTGCCTCGGTGCGCGAGGGCAGGCTGGCGGTCCGTTGGTCGTACCACGCGGGCCGGTACGAGGAGCGGACGGTGGCGCGGCTCGCCGACCGTCTGCTCGGCGAACTGCGTCAGCAGGCCGAACTGCACCTGCACGCCGAGGGCGCGGCGCACACCCCGTCCGACTTCCCGTTGGCACGGGTGGACCAGGCACAGCTCGACGAACTCCTCGGCCGGCTCTAGGGGCCCTTCCCGGATGTCCCCGGCGGCCGCCGGGGACACCGGCGGTCCCCCCGCCTTCAGCCCGACAAGGAGGGCAGCAATGGACTTCAGTCTCTTCTTCTTCGCCGACTCAGGCGGCAGCGCGGCCGAGGCCGACAGCTACCGGCTGCTGCTGGACAGCGCGCGGTTCGCCGACACCCACGGCTTCACGGCGGTGTGGACGCCCGAACGCCATTTCCACTCGTTCGGCGGTCTGTACCCCAACCCCGCGGTCACGGGCGCGGCGGTCGCCGCGGTCACCGAGCGGGTGGGCATCCGCGCGGGCAGTGTGGTCGCCCCGCTGCACCATCCGGCGCGGATCGCCGAGGAGTGGTCGGTCGTCGACAACATCTCCGGCGGACGGGTCGGCGTCTCCTTCGCCTCCGGCTGGCACGCCCGCGACTTCGTGCTGCGGCCGGAGAACTACACGGCCCGCAAGGACGCCCTGCTGGAGACCGTCGACACGGTACGCCGGCTGTGGCGCGGCGAGCAGGCCGAGTTCCCCGACGGGAACGGGGAGAAGCGGGCCGTACGGATCTTCCCGGCGCCGGTGCAGCCGCAGCTGCCGGTCTGGATCACCAGCGCGGGCTCTGCCGACACCTTCGAGAGCGCGGGCCGGCTCGGCGCGGGGGTGCTCACCCATCTGCTCGGGCAGGACGTGACGGCGCTGGCCGAGAACATCGCCCGGTACCGGCAGGCCTACGCGCAGACGCGCGGCGACGGCTCCCGGGGCCATGTCGCCCTGATGCTGCATACCCTGCTCGGCACCGACCGGGACCGGGTGCGTGAGCAGGTGCGCGAGCCGTTCACCGACTACCTGCGCAGTTCGGTGGACCTGATCGTGAAGGCGGCCTCGGGGCTGCTGCCGCCGGGACTGGACGTGAACCGGCTGCCCGAGCAGGACAAGGAGTTCCTGCTCGCCCACGCCTTCGACCGCTACTTCACGACCAGCGGCCTGTTCGGCTCCGTGCCGGACGGTGTCGGCACGGTGCGTGCGCTGGAGGCGATCGGGGTCGACGAGGTGGCCTGTCTCATCGACTTCGGTGTGCCGCACGACGAGGTGCTGACGTCGTTGGGCCACATAGCCGAACTGCGCCGGACGCTGGCGGCCTGACGCACCGGGTATGGGTGTGGGCCCCTCCGGCGGAGGGGCCCACACCCATACCCGGTGCGTCGAGCCGGGCGCTCAGCAGACCTTGTGGATCCAGGTGAACGGGTCCGGCAGCAGCCCGTACTGGATGCCCAGGAGTTCCTCGCGCAGCCGCATCGTGACCGGTCCGGGCTCGCCGTCGCCGATGGTCCAGCCGCCCGATGCGCCCCGTACCCGGCCGACCGGTGCCATGACGGCGGCGGTGCCGCAGGCGAAGGTCTCGGTCAGCTCCCCCGCCGCACTCTGCTCACGCCACTGGGCGGTCGAGATACGGCCCTCGCCGGCCTCGATGCCGAGCGTGGGCGCCAGCCGGATCAGCGAGTCCCGGGTGACGCCGGGCAGCAGGGTGCCGGTCAGCCGCGGGGTCATGATGCGGGGCGGTGCACCCTCGGGAGCGTGCACGAAGAAGAGGTTCATGCCGCCCATCTCCTCCACCCAGGTGCGCTCGGCGGCGTCGAGCCAGACCACCTGGTCGCAGCCCCGCTCGGTGGCCTCCCGGGAAGCCGCGAGCGCGCCGCCGTAGTTGCCGCCGACCTTGGCGAAGCCGGTCCCCCCGGGTGCGGCCCGGGAGTAGTTCTCGCTCAGCCACACGGTCAGCGCCCTGGGCCGTGCGCCACCGCCGAAGTAGGCGGCGGCCGGTGAGGCGATGACACAGAAGAGGTAGCTGGTGGAGGGGTGGGAGAAGCCCAGGCCCCGCTGGGTGGCGATCATGAACGGCCGCAGATAGAGACTGGTGCCCGGCGTGGTCGGCACCCAGTCCTGGTCCTGGGCCGCCAGCAGTTCCAGCGCCTTGACGAAGACCTCCTCCGGCATCTCGGGCATCGCCATGCGGCGGGCGGACGCGTTGAACCTCGCCGCGTTCACCTCGGGCCGGAACAGCACGACGGCCCCGTTGTCCTGCCGGTAGGCCTTCAGGCCCTCGAACAGCTCCTGGCCGTAGTGGAGCACCGACGTGGCCGGGTCGAACGTGAACGAGCCGTACGGCTCCAGCCGGGCGTCGTGCCAGCCGCTGCCTTGCGACCACCGCATGGTGACCATGTGGTCGGTGAAGTGCACGCCGAACCCGGGGTCTGCGAGGATCGCCTCCCGCCGGTGTGCGGGCACCGTGTCCCGGGCCGGAATCATGTCGAAGTCGATAGTCACCGCTGGCCTCCTGGCAGGGGGATACGAGAGGTCACGGGCCGTCAGGCCCCCGGGGTCAGAGGCTTGGCGCGGTGGCGCACCGTGCAGGGCAGGGCGGCGAAACCGCGCTGGTGCGGCGAGTGCACCCGCCGGGAGTGCGCGAAGTCGATCTCGTAGCCCTCGACGACGGCGCCGATCTCCTCCAGCGCGATCCGCATCTCCAGGTTGGCGAGGGCGGATCCCAGGCAGTGGTGCGGGCCGCGGCCGTAGCTGATGATCTGGCTGGTGTCGCGGTCGAGGTCGAAGCGGTCGGCGTGCGGGAAGACCCGCTCGTCGCGGTTGCCGGAGGCCGGCAGCACCGCGATCCGGGCCCCGGCCTTGAGGTCGACGCCGTGGATGACGGTGTCCCGGGTCACGGTGCGGGCGGTCATCTGGCTCGCGGAGTCGTAGCGCAGGGTCTCCTTGACCCAGTCGCCTGCCCGCCCGTTCAGCCCCTGGTGCTGTATGTCCGGGAGCAGCCAGCCGTGGTACCAGGCGTTGCCGATGGTCTTGCCGGTGGACTCGTTGCCGGCGCTGATCATCAGGAAGAGGAAGGCGACGATCTCCGAGTCGGTGTGCTTCGCGCCGTCGACCTCGGCCTCGATCATCGTCGTGGTGACGTTGTCGCCCGGGTGGCGCCGCATGTGCTTGACCAGGTCCACGAAGTAGTCGGCCAGCCGCAGTGCCGCCGCCACCGAACTCGGGCCACGCTCGTCGGAACCGTCCGCACGCTGGTTCAGCTGGTCGGTGTCGGCGCGGATCTGGTCCCAGTCGTCGGCCGGGACACCGAGCATCTCGCACAGGACGTCGTTGGGCAGGGCGGCCGCGTACTCGGCGGCGAAGTCGAAACGCTCCAGGTCCCGCAGCGGCTCCAGGCGTTCGCGGGCCAGTTCACGGATGCGCTGTTCCAGCACGTTCACCCGGTTCGGGGTGAACATGGAACCCACCAGGCCCCGGTGCGCGCCGTGCTCGGGCGGGTCCATGGCGAGGAACAGACTCGTCTTCACCGCCTCCGGTCCCCAGAGTTCGGGTTCGAGGGAAATACCGTTGCGGTTGGAGAAGAGCGACGCGTTGCGCAGGACGTCCTTGACGTCCGCATACCTCGACACCGCCCAGAAATCACGTTCCTCGTTCCGGTAGAGCGGTGCGTGCTCACGCATCCAGGCATAAGTGGGGTACGGATCCGAATGGATCTCGTAGTCGAAAGGGTCGTAAGCCCGCACGTCCGGGGCTTCCTCGACATCTTCCTGCTTGGTCAGACTGTTTGTCCCCATGAAAGTAACTCCAGTGCCAGGCCGAGAGAGATCCGAATCGAACCTAGGACCCGGTGCAACGCGCGTCGCGTCCCGGGAATCGGGGGCAGCCCGCCGCGGCGCGGGTTGCCGGCCGAAGCGGGGGAATCGGCTCTTCGAGTCAAGCCGCAGGTCAGCGTGTAATTCGGCGTGGCCTTGACGGGGAGCGGGCGGCCCGTGCGACCCGTCCCGCGAGCACCGACGTCCAACGTCAATACCTGTCGGGCGAGTTGTGGATCTGATAGAAATTGCCGCCATCATGACCACGTGACCACCGGTCCGGGCATCGCGGTGCAGACTCCGTCGCGGTCCCGGTCCGCACGAACGGGGGAAATGGGAATGACGAGCACTTCTGCGATGCCGCGAGCCGCACGCCCGGCTCGTGGGCGCAGGTCGGCCGGCGGCTCCGGCCGGGCGGCCCGCTAGGCGGCCCGAAACAGCAGGATCCGTCCGTCAGCCGGGAGTTTCCGTACCGACCCGGCCGGTAGCCGAGTCTTTTGTCTTCCGACCTCCTTCGGATACCCCTGAGGACACGACGCCACATAGTCCGCGGCGGCGCACAATCCAGCGCCGGCACAGTGGCGTGCGCACGGACGCATGGATCCATGACTTCTGGTGCAGAGAAAGGCGACCTTCTCGGAGGCGAAAGTGATTCGGATCGACATACTTTCCAACTCGCCGATCTATCTGGTCGGCCTCGCACAGACACTGAGAAATTCCGGAATCCAGGTCGTCGCAACCCGGAGTTCACTGGAGGAGGAGCCTTTCTGGCTGGCCGACGCCCTGATCGTCGACGCCGAGGCGCTTCCCGAGGACGGCCCCCGCTACATATCCGAGATGGCCCAGGGCGCCACGGTACTGGTGGTCAACCACGGACTTCCGGAGAAGGCCGACGCCTATCTGGCGGCCGGGGCGGTGAGTGTCGTCACCAGGAGAGAGTCCGCCGAGCGCATTGCGAGCACCATACGGTCGATGGCCGGCGGAGTGACCGTTCGCCCGGGCGCCGCAGCGGCGCCCCCGGCCGAGAAGCGCACAGCCTTCAAGGACCTCAAACTGTCCGGCCGCGAGGAGCAGGTGCTGCGCCACATCTCGCTCGGCCGGACCCACAGCCAGATAGCCACGCGCCTGGGTATCAGCACCCACACGGTCGACACCTACGTCAAACGGATCCGCACGAAACTGGGGGCCGGAAACAAAGCGGAACTCACCCGGGCCGCCATGCTCCGCGCCAGTCACGAGTTCGCCTCCGACTCCGCCGACCACACCCTCGCGGAGCCTTCCCACCAGTCCTGAAGAAGCCCGGACCACCGGCTCCCGAAGAAGCCGGGACCGGCAGAAGCACACGGATTCGACCTGCTGTCCCGAATTTCGGTGACAGCCGTCCGGTCCCGATCCCGGGCGACTCTTCTCCCCGGGCCTGCACAATTGGTCTGCCTCGATATCCGGAACTCCAATCCGGTCGGGGCCGGATCGGAGGAAAGAATGAGTGCCGCGTCGACCGAGTCGTCCCGTCCGGCATTCGATGTCGCCGCCCTCGATGCCGTACACCTCGAAACCCTCCCGACCGTCCGGGTGTCCCTCCAGGAGCTGCGGCTCGGCGACACCCCGCGGCAGGGCGGGCTGAGCGAGGAGCACTGCCGGAACCTGACGGACCTGGGCGACGCGCTGCCGCCCGTCCTGGTGCACGGCCCCACCCTGCGGGTCGTCGACGGACTCCACCGGGCGCGGGCCGCCGTGCTGTGCGGCCACGAGGCCATCACGGCCAGGGTCTTCGACGGCTCCGAGGACGACGCGTTCGTCCTGGCCGTGCGCCTCAACCTGCGAGGCCGCCGACCGCTTGCCCGGGCCGAACGCGTCGCCGCCGCGGTCCGTATCGTGCGCACCCACCCGCACTGGTCCGACCGCAGGCTGGCCGACAGCACCGGGCTGTCCGCGGCCACCGTCGCCGGGATCCGCAGCCGTTCGGCCGCGCAGATCCCGCGCACGCAGATCCGGGTCGGCAAGGACGGCCGGGCGCGCCCGGTGGACGGCGCGGTCGGCCGCCGGCGGGTGTGCCGGCTCCTGGAGTCCGACCCCGCCGCCTCGATCCGGGAGATAGCCCGGCGCGCGGGTGTCTCCCCTGCCACCGTGCTCGACGTCCGGCGGCGGCTGCGGGACGGGCACGAGCCGGTGCCACCGCGGCTGCTCACGCGGGAACCGGCCCCGCGGGAGGAGCCCGCGGACGAGCGCACCGCACGGATGCGCGCGTTGTTCGAGGCCGAGGCGGCCGCCGATCCCGAAGAGATCATCGCCGCCCTCACCAAGGACCCGTCGCTGCGCTACAACGACGCGGGCCGCGGCCTGATCAGATGGCTCGACCAGTCCCGGCGGGCCATCGCCCACTGCCCGGACGCGGCGGAGCGGATCCCGCCGCACAGCGCCGCCGCGGTCGCATCGCTGGCCCGCGAACTCGCCTTGGCCTGGGCCGACTTCGCGTCGGCGCTGCTCAGCACGGAGCAGGCGTCTTCCTGATCGCGCCCAGGTCCGCCCGACGGCACCGGGCGCGCCGGTGCCTCTCCAGTTGCGACAGAAGGAAACGTCATGGACGAGATGCAAGAGGTATTCGCCCGGGTCGACGAGATACGCCAGGACCTCCCGGAGCGGGCCCGGCTCCGGGAGGACACGACGCTCAAGGAGATCGCCCGGCGCCTGGAGGTGTCGCCGCGGGTCCGACGGGTGCCGGCGGTCCGGGCCCTGCTGGAGGACCTGCGCTCCTTCGAGCCCGGCACCCGGATGGAGGCCGTCAAGGCGCACATCAACACCCGGCGGGACAACCACGTGTTCTCGCTCTTCGACGCCTCCTACTTCCCCCGGCTCAAGCTCGACTACCTGACCTACGCCACCCTGCCCACCGACCCGCATCTGGCCGAGCGCTACGCGAGCCCGACCATGCCCGTCACCATCACGGGCCGGACCGCAGGATTCGACTCGCGCGTGGTGGTCGCGCTCTTCCCCGAGAACCATCTCGACGGGATCCAGCGCCCCGACGACCTCATCTTCTACTTCATCGACAAGTTCGTGACCCGGCACAACCTCGTCACCCGGAAGATGATCGACGAGATCGTGGAGCCGGGTGGCTTCCCCGCCATCCAGGGCGCCCCGGACGAGGTCGTCCAGCAGGCGTCGTCGTGGTGGGTGCGGCTGCACGAGTACCACCACCGGCAGGGCGACATGCCCATCCCCGACTTCCTGCCCGCGAAGAAGTCCAAGCCGCTGGCCGGGCTGGAGGAGCTGCGCGTGGACATCTCCAGCATGCTGGCCTGCCTGCACGACGACCGGCTGCCCGCCGACGAGGCCCTGCGGGCGTACGAGTTCATCCTGGCCGAACGGCTGCTGCGGTACGCCGTGGAGGGCATCCCGAGGCCCAACTACGACGCGGTGGCCTCGCAGTTGCTGTTCAACTACCTGATCGGGCACGACGGCATCCGGCTCGACGAGGGCCGGATCCGGCTGAACCCGCACCTGCCCGCCGTACTGGAGCGGTTCCTGGGCGAGATCCAGCGGATCGAGCGGTACATCCACGACGAGCCGGTGGAGGCCGTGCGCAAGCGGCTGCTGGCATTCACCAACGAATACACGGACTATGACCCGGAAATCAGGGACTACCGGCACATCCCGTTCTTCGCCGAGGTCAAGAAGCGGCTCGGCGTGTAGTCCCCCGGTTTTGGGGACATTCGGCAAAAGCACCGTCTGACTAGGTTACAGAACATGGAAGTTCAGGCCCTGTCTCATGTGATGCTGGCTCGGGCCGACAAGGCGCCGGATGCCGTTGCATACGAAAGCATTGACACCTCCGGTCTTGTCAGCACGCTGACATATTCCCAAGTCGCGTCCCGAGCCGGTGAATTGGCCGGACGGCTCGCGGAAGGCGGCGACGGGCCGGTGCTGATCGCCCTGCCGGCCGGTCTGGATTATCCCGTCGCGGTGTTCGCGGGATTCCTCGCCGGACGCCCGGTGATTCCGGCCTTTCCGCCCGACTACTCCTCGACCCCCGACCGCACCCGGCTGGCCGGGATCGTCGCCGACGCCCGGCCGTCGACCCTGGTGGCGCGGGAGCGCTACCCGGAACTGGGCGTGCCGGATGTGCTGCGGGTGCCCGGCGCGGAGGCGGACGGCGGCAAGCCCCATGTGGGCCCCGAGCAGGACATCGCGGTCATCCAGTACACCTCGGGGAGCACCGGCCGGCCGCGCGGGGTACTGGTCCGGCACGAGGGCCTGGCCGCCAACACCGCGGCGATCGCCGAGAAGTTCGGCCTCGACCCCGAGTCCCGGGCGCTCACCTGGCTGCCGCCCTTCCACGACATGGGACTGGTCGGCGGCCTGCTGACGCCGATGGCCGCCGGGATCCCGATCCGGATCATGCAGCCGGGCGACTTCCTCAAGGCCCCGCTGTGGTGGCTGCGGCAGATCGGCGAGACCGGCGCCACCCACACCGGCGGCCCCAACTTCGGCTACGACCTGTGCGTCCGCCGGGCGAACCGGCAGGACGCGCTGGACGGACTGGACCTGTCCAGCTGGCGGGTGGCCTTCAGCGGCGCCGAGGCGGTCAAGCACCGCACGATGACCGAGTTCGCCGCGAAGTTCGCCCCCGCCGGATTCCGGCCCGAGGCCTTCCTGCCGTCGTACGGCCTGGCGGAGGCGACCCTGATGGTGAGCGCCGGCCACTGGTCCCCGACGGCCGGCGAACCGGACGGCCCGGTCAGCTGCGGAACGCCGGTGGCCGGCCAGCAGGTGGCCGTCGTCGACCCGGAGAACCTGACCCCGGTGGCGGACGGCGCCGAGGGCGAGATCTGGATCGCCGGCCGCCACATCACCTCCGGCTACCTCTCCCACGAGTCCGGCGAGCTGTTCGGCGAACTCGACGGAGTGCGCCATCTGCGGACCGGCGACATCGGGTTCCTGCGCGACGGCGACCTGTACGTGAGCGGACGCGCCAAGGACGTGATCGTCCACCGCGGTGTGAACTACCACGCCGTCGATGTGGAGGCCGCCGCCCTCGACACCGTCGGCCGGGCCGGGCGCACCGCGGCGGCCTTCCTCGTGGAGACCCCGACCGGCTCGGTCCCGGTGCTGGCCCTGGAGGTGCACGGCAGTCCCGGCGCATCGCTCGCGGCCGACATCCGTACCGCCGTGCTGGCCCGCACCCGGCTGCGCCTGGAGGTGGTCGCGCTGGTGGGACCGCGGTCGCTGCCGCGCACCTCCAGTGGCAAGGTGCGCCGGTCCGCGGCGCGCGACGCCTTCCTGGCCGGCGCCTTCGACGAGGCCGTCGTCAGCGGCCGGGACCGGCTGGCGGCCCTCGAACCCGGTCGCGCCCGGATCGCCGCCACGGCGGACCTGACCTCGCTGGTCTGCGGCATCATCGCCGGCACCGGCGAACTGCCGGACTGCAAGCCCACCGACGAACTGACCGCCCTGGGGGTCGACTCACTGCGGGCTGCCGAGGCCGCGGCCGTCCTGGAGCACGCGCTCGGTCTGCCGGTCCCGCTGGAGACCGTGCTCACCTCCGCCACCCCGGAACGCGTCGCCGCCGCCCTGATGACGGGCTGGCTGGCCGACGGGCACGACGCGGCACTGGTGCGCACACGCATGGAGTCCACCCACGAGGGCGCGGGAGTTGTGTGATGGATCATCTCGACATCGGGCGGAATCTCGTCCACCGCTGGCGGACCGCGGACACCACGGCACCGCAGGCCCTCACCGGCCGGGCACCGCTGACCAAGGCACAGCGGGGCATCCTGGTGTTCGAGCGGCTCCATCCGGGCACCGCGGTCTTCAACCTGCGCTTCACCGCCCGGCACACCGGACCGCTCGACCCGGCACGCTTCGACCGCGCGCTGACCGCCCTGCTGCGCCGCCACCCCAGTCTGCGCAGCAGGTTCGACCAGGGCGATGCGGGACCGGTCCGGGTCGTCGAGGACTCCGCCGAACTCACCGCCCGCTGGACCGACCTGGGCCCGCTGCCCGCCGAGCGGCGCGAGCGGGCGGCCCTGGAGCTCGCCGAGCGGGTGGCGGCCGAACCGTTCGACCTGGCGCAGGCCCCGCCGGTGCGGGTGCACGTCGTGCGGCTGTCGGACGAGGAGCGCCTGATCGTCTTCGTCGCACACCACCTGGTCTGCGACGGCGCGTCGATGCAGGTGCTGCTCGCCGATCTCGACACCGCCTACCGGGACCGGCTCGACGGCGTCGTCCCCGTGCCCCTTCCCGCCGAAGCACCCGCAAACGCCCTGGCCTACTGGCAGCGGCAGCTCGCCGGGCTGCCCGAACTGGACCTGCCGGCCGACCGGGCGCGCCCCGCCCGGCCCGGGTTCGGGGCCGGCTCGGTCGAGGTGACCGTACCGGCCGATCTGGTCGCGCGGGCCGGGAAACTGGGGCGCGAGGAGAACGCCACCCTGTTCATGGTGGTGCTCGCCGCGTTCCAGTGGCTGCTCGCCGAGCACAGCGGGCAGTCGGACTTCGCGGTCGGCTCCCCCGAGGCGGGCCGCTCCCGTCCCGGTGAGCACCGGGTGGTGGGGCTGCTGTCCGATCTGCTGGTGCTGCGGGCCGACCTGAACGGACGGCCCTCCTTCCGGGAGCTGCTGCGCCGGGTGCGCGGCACCTGTCTGGACGCGTTCGCCCACCGGGGCGTGCCGTTCGAGGACCTGGTCTCGGCCCTCGCGCCCGGCCGTCACCTGGACGGCTCGCTCGTCCGGGCCAGCCTGGCCTTCCAGGGCGAATGGGGTCCGCTGACCCTGGCCGGCGCACCCCTGCGGCAGGTCGCCACGGACCGTCCGGGGCTGCGCTACGACGTGGATCTGCACCTGTGGCGGGAGCAGGGGGGCCTGTGGGGCACCTGGGACTACAGCACGGAGGCGTTCACGCCGGACACCGCGGCCCGGATGGCCGAACGGCTGCCGGCCCTGCTGGCCCGCGCGCTCGCGGAACCAGACCGTCCGCTGGACCGGCTGGACCTGCTCACTGACTCCGACCGGACGCTGCTGGAACGTTGGGGCCGCGGCCCCGACACCGACGACCCGGACACCAGCCTGGTCGCGCTGTTCGCCGGGCAGACCGCGCGCACCCCCGACGCCGTCGCCGTCGAGGACTCCCGGCGCTCGCTGACCTACCGCGAACTCGACGAACGCTCCAACCAGCTCGCCCGTCTGCTGGCCGGGCGGAAAGTCGCGGACGGCGACATCGTCGGCATCCGGCTGGGCCGGTCGGTGGACCTCGCCGTGGCCATGCTCGGCATCATCAAGGCGGGCGGCGCCTATCTGCCGCTCGACCCGGCGTACCCGGCCGACCGCACCGACTACATGCTCGCGGACAGCGGGGCACGGCTGGTGGTGGCGGATGCCGAACTGGCCGCGCTCGACGGCCTGCCGGTGTCCGCCGTGGACCGCGCTCCGGTGCGGCCGGACCAGCTGGCCTACGTGCTGTACACCTCGGGCTCCACCGGACGTCCCAAGGGCGTCCTGGTCACCCATCGCAACGCGGTGCCCATGGTGCTCTGGGGGCGGCGCACGTTCACCGCCGAGCAGATGTCGCGGGTGCTGGCGTCCACGTCGATCTGCTTCGACGTCTCGGTCTTCGAGTTCTTCGGACCGCTGTGCGCGGGCGGCACCGTGGTCGTGGTCGACAACGCGCTGTCGCTGCTGGCCGAGCCCACCGACGTGTCGATGGTCTGCTCGGTGCCCTCCGCGGCCCGGGCGCTGATCGCCGCGGGCGCGCTGCCGCGCAGCACCCAGGTGGTCGGGCTCGGCGGCGAGGCCGTGACCGGCACGCTGGTCGACGACCTGTACGCCACCGGGCACGTGCGGGCGGTCGTCAACCTCTACGGGCCGACCGAGGACACCACCTACTCGACGTACGCGATCCTGCAGCCCGCCGAACAGCCACCGCCGATCGGTGTGCTGCTGCCGCACGGGCGCGGCCGGGTCCTGGACGAGGCGCTGCGACCGTTGCCGGTGGGCGCGGTCGGCGAGCTCTACCTGGCCGGGCGCGGGGTCTCGCGCGGCTACATCAACCAGCCCGCCCTGACCGCGGGCCGCTATGTGCCGGACCCGTGCGCGACGGAGCCGGGCGAACGGATGTACCGCACCGGTGACCTCGTCCGGTACCGGTCCGACGGCGCCCTGCTCTATCTGGGACGGCGGGACTTCCAGGTCAAGGTGCGCGGCCAGCGCATCGAACTCGGCGAGATCGAGAGCACCCTGCAACGCCATCCGGACGTCCACGAGGCCGTGGTGTCGCTCCACGAGGACCGTCTGGTCGGCTATCTGACCGCCCGGGACCCGGGCGGCGCCCTGGACCTCGACGAGGTGCGGGCCCATCTGCGCCGGACGCTGCCCGTGGTGATGGTGCCGAGCAGTCTGATGCTCCTCGACGCGCTGCCGCAGACCCCGAACGGCAAGGTGGACCGCCGCGCCCTGCCCGTCCCGCAGGCCCCGGTCGGCCTCAGCGGTGAGCCGCCCCACGGCCCGGACGAGGAACTGGTCGCCGAGGTCTGGCGGCAGGTCCTCGAACTCGACGACGTCTGCCGCGACGACGACTTCTTCGATCTGGGCGGGGACTCGCTGCTGGCCGGCGAGGTGCTGAGCCGGCTGCGCCCCCGGGCGGGCGGCGCGCTGCCGCTGCGGATGGTGTTCGAGCACTCGCGGCTGGCCGACCTGGCCGCAGCCCTGCCCACGGCACCGCCCGCGTCCGGCGGGACCACGGTGGTCCCGAGGCCGGCGGGGGCGAAACCCGTCCTCTCCTTCGACCAGCAGCGGGTCTGGCTGGAGTGCATGGTCAAGGGCGGCACCGCCTACAACGTGCACGGCCGGCAGTGGCTGGACGGCCCGCTGGACGTCCCGGTCCTGGAGCGCAGCATCCGGGCCGTCGTCTCCCGGCACGAGGCGCTGCGCACGACGTTCCCCGCGGCCGGCGGTCTGCCGGAGCAGCGTGTGTCGGCGCCCGACCCGCAGTGGCGGCTGCCGGTGCGTGACCTGTCCGGGCACGGCCCGGACGAGGCCGAACGGCTGGCCGACGGTCAGGCGGCAACGGTGTTCGACCTGGCGTCGGGACCGCTCTTCGACTGTCTGCTGGTCCGGGTCTGCGACACCCGTCATCTGCTCAGCATGACCATCCATCACATCGTCTCCGACGCCTGGTCGGTCGGGCTGATCCTGCGGGAGCTGTCGGCCCTGTACCGGGCGGGCGGCGACACCGGGCGGGCCGGGCTGCCGGAACTGCCCGTGCAGTACCTCGACTACGCGGTGTGGCAGCGCACCGAGATGGCCGGCGAGCGCCTCTCCGAGCAGGTCGGTTTCTGGCAGCGGGAACTGGCCGGGGCTCCCCCGGCGCTGGCGCTGCCGACGGCGCGCCGCCGGCTGCCGACGCAGGGTGCGGCCGGCGGCCGGGTGCGCACGGCGCTCGGCCCGGACGCGTCGGCCGCGCTGCACAAGCTGTGCCGGAAGCACGAGGTGACCCCGTTCATGGCCGTACTGGCGGCGTACGCGACCGTGCTGCGGCGGTGGACGGGCCAGGACGACCTGGTCATCGGGGTGCCGGTGAACACCCGGGGCTCCGCGGGCGCGGACGCGTTGGTCGGGCTGTTCGTCAACACGCTTCCGCTACGGGTCCGGCTCGCCGGCGACCCCTCGTTCCGGGAGGTGCTGGAGCGGGTGCGGCGGACTTCGCTGGAGGGGTACGGCAGCCACGCCGACACCCCGTTCGAGGCGCTGGTCAGCAAGGTGCGGCCGGTGCGGGATCCGGCCCGGACACCGCTGTTCCAGGTCATGCTGAACATGATCGAGAGCGCCGAGGGCGAGTGGCAGCTGCCCGGGATCACCGTCGAGACGCCGGAACACCCGGTGCAGCCCAGCAAGTTCGACCTGAACCTGGATGTCCGGCACGACGGCGACGACTACCGGTTCGACCTGCAGTACCACGCGGAGCGATACGACGAGGCGGCCATGCGGGAGCTGCTCCGGCAGCTCGGTGCGGTCCTCGCGGCGGCCGCCGACGACCCGGACCGCGGCCTCCTCGAACTGGAGCTGTGCGGCGGGACCGGGCCGGCCGGCCCGGCGTTCCGTCCGGGGCTGTCCCCCGCCGACCGGTTCGCTCCGCTGGCCTCGGGCGACGGCGTCTGGCGGGACCCGGTGGCGGCCGAGGGCGCGGACCTGGTGCTGCCCGAGCGGCCGCCGGGCGACGACCCCGTCGCGCTCCTCGGCTGGCTGCGGACCTCGGCGGTGACCGCGGTCGAGCTGAGCGCACCGCTGCTGAGGGCGCTCACCGGACGCGGGGCGGGGACGGTGCTGCCGCTGCTGCGGCACGTCTTCCTCGTCAACGACGGCGGTCTGACGGCCCATGACGTGGCGCGGGCGCGGCAGCTGGCGCCCGGCTGCCGGGTGGTCGCCGTGTTCCGGTCGGCCTCGGACGTCTCGTCGGCCGCCGCCTACGAGGTCCCCGCCCGCTGGTCGCCCGTCTCGGCCCCGCTGCGGGTGCCGATCGGCGCCCCGGCCGAAGCGGACGCGCGCAACGCGGCCGGGTTTCCGGCGGCGGTGGGCGAGGTGGCCCGGCTGCGGAACGCCGGCGAGTTCACCGGCCCTCCGGTGCGGCGCCGCAGTGACGGGCTGCTCGAGTTCGCCGGACCCGCCGCGGACGGCGGGCCGGACGTCCTCGAGACGGTCGCGGCGCTGCTGGACCTGCCCGGGGTGGCCGACGCGGTGGTCACCGTGTCCGGCACCGCCGGGGACGCGGCCGCGGCGGACGCCTGGCTGGCGGTGTCCGACCCGACGCTCGACCCCGCCCGGATCCGCCAGCACCTGGTGACCCGGCTGCCGGAGTACCTGATCCCGGGCCGGCTGACCCTGCTGCCCCGCATCCCACTGAGCCCGGACGGCGGCCACGACAGGTCCGCCCTCCCCGTGAACGCGGGCGACGACGCCCGGCCGTAACGACTGTTCCCCAGGAGGAACCCCGTGAGCATCCAGCAGACGGACGCCCTACCCGACAGCTCCGAGGACGCACGCGTCGAGCAGGTCCTCGCCATCGTGCGCCAGGTCCTGTCCAAGCCGGGACTCACCGCGGACGACGAGGTCATGGACTTCGGCGGCACCTCGCTCTCGATCGTCCGGATCCTCGCCGAGATCCGCAAGACCCTCGGCACCGACGTCAACCTGCGGGAACTGGGCGGTTCCGTCACGGCCCGCAGCCTCGTCCGCGCCGCCCGCTGACCGCCCGCCACAGAAACGAGTTGGGACAACCATGACGGACACCGTGCAGAGCGGTTTCGCCCTCGGCGAGGCCGACCGCAAGACCTTCCAGGAGCAGGGCTTCCTCATCTTCAAGGTGCTGGAGGAAGAGGAGATGGTGAGCGCCTGGCGGACCGAGCGGCTCGCCCTGATGGACCGGAGCAACGCCATCTACACGGAGGAGTGGGCGGTCTCCGGCAACACCAACATCTCCAACTACGACCGGCACATGGACAACGACTTCCTGGCCGACCTCGTCACCGACGCGCGCATCGCCGACCGGGTGGCGAGTGTCCTGGGCCCGGACGTGCTCTGCTGGCGGACCGAGTTCTTCCCGAAGTACCCGGGCGACGAGGGCACCGACTGGCACCAGGCCGACACCTTCGCCAACGCCTCCGGCAAGCCGCAGATCGTGTGGCCCGAGGACAGCGGGTTCGGCGGCACCCTCACGGTGTGGACGGCCTTCACGGAGGCCACCGTCGACAACGGCTGCCTGCAGTTCATCCCGGGCTCGTTCACGACGATGAACTACGACGAGACCAAGGTCATGGAGTACCGGCCGGAGACGATCAACCGGAATCGCAAGCGGGGCGTGCGCCGCGGCTTCTTCGGCTACGACTACCGCGAGCTGCAGATCGACCCGGACTTCGTGCCGGACGAGTCCCAGGCCGTGCCGATCGTGCTGCGGCCCGGCGAGGCGGTGATGTTCTGGTCGACGCTGATGCACGCCTCGTACCCGCACACGGGCAAGAGCGACGAGATGCGGCTGGGCTTCGCCGGCCGGTACGTGCCCACCAGCGTGCATGTCTACCCGGACACGGACGTCGTCGAGGAGTACGGCGGCAAGGTGAGCCTGGACCGCTACGGTGCCGTGGTCGTCAGTGGCGAGAACCGCTACGACCACAACCGCATCGCCACGCACACCGCCACCGGCCACCCGTTCGCGCGGCACTGACCGATGGCGCTGCAGACGCAATCGTCCCGGTCTGCGCACTCCGCGGCCCGGGCCGCGCTGACCGACCTGGTCGGCGCGGTCCGGCAGCTCGAAGGGCTGGTCCGCCAGGTCGGCCCGGTCGCGCTGCCGGCCGGCACCTGCGACCGGGCACCGGAACTGGTCGCGGCCGTGTGCCGGGAGCTGGGGATCGCACTGGCCTTCGACGGCCCCCTGGACGACCATGCGCTCCAGTCGCTGGCGGCGGAGATACAGCGTGCCCAACGCGCGCCGGAGCTGGCCGGCCTGACCCCGCGGGAGGCGGCGGACGCGGCCCGGCTGATCCGCGACGAGGAGGACGCCCGGCTGCGCTTGCACACCGTGGTCCGGCCGGACGGCGCCGAGCTCCAGGTCGTCGAGACCGGCCCGGAGACGGGGCCCTGCGTCCTGCTCTCGTCGGCCTGCGGGATGAGCCACCGGCTCGCCCTGCCCTGGCTGCACGCGCTCGGCGCCGGCCACCGGTGCGTGGTGCTGCAGACCCGCGGCACCGGCGAACCCGTGGCCGACCCGGCGGACTTCGACCGGTACGCCTCGGGGGTGCCGGAACAGGCGGGGGATGTGCTCGCCGTCGCCGACGCCCTCGGCATCGGGTCCTGTCATCTGATGGGGCTGTGCGGGGGCGCCGTACCCGCGCTGCTGGCCGCCGTGCAGGAGCCGTCCCTGGTCCGGTCGGTGAGCCTGTGGCACGCGGACCTGGAGCTCGGTCCGGAGGCGGCGAAGAGCGACCACCAGACCAATCTGAGGTCGCTGCTGGATCTGGCCGGCGAGTCCCGGGACACGGCCGGCTGGCTGCGCGACAAGATCGCCAGTGGGCCGATGACGGGGGTGCCCCCGCAGGTCGGGCCGCTGGTGGTACGGCCGTACGCCACCGCCGAACTCCTCTACCGCTATGCGCGGCTGACCGGGGCGACCATGCACTGGGACTCCCGTGCGACGGCGGCCCGGGTGACGCAGCCGACCCTGATCGTGACCAGCGAGGACGACCACACCGCCCACCCCGACGGATCGCGGCGGCTGGCGCGGCTGGTCCCCGACGCCCGGCTGGTGGTCACCGCGCACGGCACCCATCTGGACGCGTTCCGGGCGAGTCCCGAACAGGTGCACACGCTGCTGGCGTTCCTCGGGGAGGTGGCCTGACCGGCCGGCGGGGAGCATGACGGAGCGGCCGGCAAAAGCTCTCCTGCGCCGGCCGCTCCGTCGTGCCGTATCCGGGCTATCCCTCGCCCAGCCCCGCCTGCGTCGCCGCCTCCCGGCGCAGACCGGGGTGGTACCGCAGGGCGCCGCCCGGGCCGCCGTAGGGACGCGGGCGGACGGCGCCGGTGCGGCGCAGCACGGTGATGCTGTTCTGGCCGAGCTTGTGCGGCTCCAGCAGGTTGACCATCTCCAGCTCGCCGGGGCGGCTGTGCTGCACCTTCGCGAAGTACTCCAGGATCGCCTCGCCCTCCGGGTAGGTCATCAGGTAGTGCATGACCACCAGGCCGCCGTCCGGATTGATGCGCTCCCAGAAGTGCTCGAAGAAGTACAGGCACTCCCAGGCGTCGACCCAGGCCAGGTCGATCGGGAAGAGGTCGTCCGGCAGCAGTCCGGCGCAGTCGTGCAGATCGGCGTTGACCACCTCGACCCGTTCGGCCAGGCCGAGGTCGCCGAGCACGTCCAGCACCCGGCCCGCCGAGGACGCCTCGATGGACAGGTTGTCCACCGCCACGAACCGCGGCCGGTAGGGCTCCAGATAGAACGACGGCGCGAGCAGGGGCGGTTCGGTGTACGCCCAGATGTCGTCGAGGTCCGCCCCGCTGCCCAGGTGCGCCCGCGACTTGGCGGCCAGCGCCACGGCCTCGGCGTCCGCCTCGCGTTCGTTCTCGGCGAGCGCGGCGGCCAGGAACGGGGTGGTGTAGCCCATGCCGATCTCCAGCACCCGTCTCGGGCGGTGCAGCCGGACCAGCTGTGCGAGCAGCGGCGCGACCACCTCCGTGCCCATGCCCGGTGCCCGCAGCCTGCCGACCGCGGCACGGAACTCCGCGTCGGACACCTCCGGCGCTCCCATCAGCTTCCCTCCTTGTGTCGAGCGGTGAACCGCACGGGCAGATGCTCGTACCCGTGCAGGAAGTTGGACCGCACCAGCTTGGGCGTCCCGGCGAGTTCGACCCCCGCGAACAGCTCCGTCAGGCAGGTCAGGGTGGTGCGCATCTGCAGCCGGGCGAGCCCGGAGCCGGGGCAGCTGTGTGCGCCGGTGGCGAAGCCGATGTGCGGGTTGGGGTGGCGGCGGATGTCGAAGACGTGGGGCAGCGCGAAGACGGTCTCGTCCCGGTTGGCCGAGATCTGCCACAGCACCACGGGGTCCCCGGCCCGGACGGCGCGGCCGCCGAGGTCGACGTCGCGGGTGGCCACCCGGGTGATGTGCCGCACCGGGTTGGCCCAGCGCACCGACTCCTCGACCGCCGACGGCACCAGCTCCGGGTCCGCGCACAGGTCCCGGAAGCTCTGCGGGCACTGGACGAACGCGAGCAGCATGTTGCCGAGCGAGTTGCGGGTGGTCTGGGTGCCGGCGATGGCCATGTTGAGGGCATTGAGGATCACTTCGCCCTTGGTCAGTCCGTCCCGGCTCGCCGTCCCCTCGGACAGCTGCTGCACCAGCCCGCGCCGACCCGCCTGCCGGCGGCCGGAGCGGACCAGCTTGGAGAAGTAGCTGAGCAGTTCCCCGTTGGCCCGGGTGGCCTGCGCGTCGAGGTCCACCCGCCGGCCGTCCTGGACGGCCTCGCCGGAGAGGAAGACCTGCGCCGTGCGCTCGGCGATCCAGTCCAGGTCCTCCGGCGGCAGGCCCAGCAGCAGACCGGCCACCTGGGTGGGGATCCGGGCCGCGGCCTCCGGGACGAAATCCACCGGCTCGTCGCGGTCGCGGATCCCGGTGAGCAGGCGCCGTACCAGCGCCCGCACGTCGGGTTCCATCGCGGCCACCGCGCCGTCGGTGAAGAACCCCCCGATGCCGCGGCGCAGCCGCCGGTGCTCCGGGGGGTCGGTGACCTCGGCCATCATGCCGGTGGCCGGATCGGGGTCCGGTCCCACCGAGTCGATCGTCATGCCGTGGGTGGCGGTGAAGGCGGCGGTGTCCCGGTAGACCCGTACCACGTCCGCGTGCCGGGTCACCGACCAGAACCCGGGGCGGCTCTTCGGCCCGTGCCAGCTCACCGGGTGGGCGTGCCGCAGATCCGCGAAGACGCCCTGGAGGTCCAGAGTGTGATGCAGGTCGGGACGGGCGAGATCGAGATGCGGGACCGGGTCGGTCCGTTCGGTGGACGGGGGGGTGTCCAGGGTGGTCGTCATCGGGGCCGGCCCCTTCCTGCGCTGCCCGCGGCTGCCGTGGCCGAGGCGGTCATGACCGGCAACGTAGCTGCCGGGGCCGGCCGGGCGGGCGTCCCATAAAGCGGGGAGACACGGGTCCGGTACCAGCCGGGGCCCCGCCGTCCTCGATTCATGTGACGCCCCTGCCGGTGCCCGACTCGGTAGCTTCGCCCGCAGGTCAGCAGCCACGCCGGCGCCGCCCGGTCGGACCGGCCAGGCGGGTGCAGCAGTGACGTCCCCGGCAAGGAGTCGAGGCAATGAATCCGTTCGATGGCCCCGAGGCCACCCCCGCGGTGTCCGCCCGCGACGGCTCCGCAGCGACCGTGCCCGGTCTGATCCGGGCGCAGGCGCTGCGGTCGCCGGAGGTGACGGCGGTCGAGTCGGCGGGAGAGTTCCTGACGTACGGCCAGTTGCTGGCGCAGGCCGAGGGCCTGGCCCGGCACCTGGTCGGCATCGGGGTCGGTCCGGGCGACCCGGTCGCGGTGGCGGTGCCCCGCGGGGTCGACCTGGTGCCGGCCCTGCTCGGCGTCCAGCTGGCCGGTGCCGCCTACGTGCCGCTGGACCCGGAGCACCCGGCCGAGCGCCTGAACCACATCCTGCGGGACTGTGCGGCGCGGGTGCTGGTGACGTCCGACGCTTCCGGCTGCCCCGGGCTGCGCACCGAGATGCGGGTGCATCTCGACGACGTCCCGGTGCGCCGCGGCCCGGGCGGCGCCGGCCCGCTCCCCGGGGCGGACCCCGAGTCCGCGGGCTACGTCATCTACACCTCCGGCTCCACGGGCCTGCCCAAGGGCGTCGCCGTGCCGCACCGGGCGCTCGCCAACTTCATCGCCTCGATGCGCGAGCGGCTCGCGCTGCCCGACGACGTCGTCCTGCCGGCCGTCACCACGGTCTCGTTCGACATCGCGGGCCTGGAGCTGTTCCTGCCGCTGACCACCGGCGGCCGGGTGGTGCTGGCCCAGCAGTCCGAGACCGCCGACCCCCGCAGGCTGGCGGCGCTGCTGGAGCGCACCGGTGCCCGGGTGATGCAGGCGACCCCGGTCGCCTGGCGACTGCTGCTGGAGGCCGGCTGGACGCCGCCTGCCGGGTTCACCGTGCTGTGCGGCGGTGAGCGGCTGCCTGCCGAACTGGCCGGCCGGCTGCTGGGCGAGCGCGTGGTGCTGTGGGATCTGTACGGCCCCACGGAGACGACGATCTGGTCGTCCCTCACCCGTTACGAGCGTGGCGCGGACACCCGGTTCCACCCGGTGCGCGGGACCCCGCTGCACGTGCTCGACGAGCGGCTTTCGCCGGTTGCCGAGGGCGAGTTGTACATCGGCGGGGCCGGACTGGCCACCGGCTATCCGGGCCGTGCCGGTCTGACCGCGCAGCGGTTCGTCGCCGATCCGTCCGCGGACCGCCCGGGAGCCCGTCTCTACCGCACCGGCGACCTCGCCCGGCGGCATGCCGACGGCCGGATCGAGATCCTGGGACGCAACGACGACCAGATCAAACTGCGCGGCTTCCGCATCGAACCGGGCGAGATCGAGCATGTGCTGGCCGGACACCCGGAGGTCGCCGAGGCGGCCGTACGCGTGAGCGGCGCGGCCGAAAAGACCCCGCGGCTGGTCGGCTACGTGCGTTCCGCCGACCCGGCGAGCCCTCCCGAGGCCAACCGGCTGCGGCTGCACGCGGCCCGCTCGCTCCCGGCGTACATGGTCCCCGCCCAGTTCGTCGTCCTCGACGGCTTCCCGCGCACCCCGAACGGCAAGCTGGACCGTGCGGCGCTGCCCGCCCCGCCCGCGCTGCCCAGGGCGGAGATCCCGGCCGGCGGGACCGGCGCCGGGCGGGCCGCGGCGGGCGGTTCGGCCGGCGGGACGCAGGAGCGGGTCGCCCAGGTGCTGGCCGGAGTGCTGGAGCGCCCGGAGATCGGTCCGCACGACGACTTCTTCGCCCTGGGCGGTGACTCGCTGCGCGCCGTGCAGGCGATCCTGACGCTGAACGCGGAGCTGAACCGCGAGGTCCCGATCAACGCCCTGTTCGAGGCCCGCACCGCCTACGGACTGGCCCTCCTGCTGGACGGCGACGACGCGGCCGAGCCCGAGCTCGCCGCGCTGCCCGCCGACCGGGCGCCGCGCCTGTCCTGGGCGCAGTGGCGGTCCTGGCTGCACCAGCAGCGGGTGCCGGACTGCACCGCGGACAACCGGCCGCTGACGGTCCGGCTGCCCGGCCCGCTGGACGTGCCGGCCGCGGAGTCGGCGCTCACCGGCCTGCTGGACCGTCACGAGGTGCTGCGCACCCGGTACGAGTACGACAGTTCCGGCCAGCCGGTAGCGGTGGCCGACCCGGCCGAGCCGGTGCGGCTGACCGCCGAGGTGGGCGATCCGCGGCAGATCCTGGCGGCCGAGCTCGCCCGGCCGTTCGATCTCTCCAAGGAGCCGCCGGTACGGTTCCGGCTGGTGCCGGAGCCGGGGGCGGAGTCGGCGCTGCTGCTTTTGGTGCTGCACCGGATCGCGGCCGACGACCGCTCCTGCGACCTCGTCGCCAAGCAGATCCGGGCGGCCTACCAGACCCGAGCGGTGCCCGCGCCCGAACTGCGCTACGCCGACTACGCGAGCTGGCAGCGGGACCTGGTGGCCGCTCCCTCGGGCCGCCTTCACCTGGACTTCTGGCGCACGGCGCTGGCCGGGCTGCGGCAGGCCGGGCTGCGCACCGACCGGCCGCGCCCGTTCGGCCGCGACTGGCAGGGCGGGACGATCCGGTTCACGGTGCCGTCACAGACGGCCGGGGCACTGCGGCAGCTGGCCTTCGAGCACGACGCCCCCGCGTCGGTGGGGCTGCTGGCGGCCTTCTTCGCCGTGCTGGCCCGGCACTCCGACGGCGCCGATCTGACGGTCGGGGTGCCGGTGTCCACCCGGCGGCCGGAACTCGCCGGTGTCGTCGGCGTGTTCGAGGAGACCGCGGTGGTCCGGGCGAGCGTCGCCGACGCGCCCACGTTCCGCGAGCTGCTGGTGCGGGTCCGCGACGCCGTGCTCGCCGCGCACCGGCACGCGGTGCTGCCGCTGGAGGAGATCGTCGCCGGGGTGCTCGACGTGGTGGAGACCGAGCCGGCGCCGGGCCGCGGCCCGCTGTTCGACGTGACGTTCGGCGCGCAGGGGGTGCCGGCCGAAATCGCCGGGTTCCCGGTGCCGGACGCACCGGGCACCAAGCACGATCTCTCGCTGCGGCTGACGGACCGCTCGGACGGCGGCATCGGGGGCCGGCTCGACTACGCCACCCAGCTCTTCGACGAGGCGACGGCCGCCCGGATCGCCGACGACTTCACCCGGATGCTGGCCGAGGCGGCCGGGAGCCCGGCGGCGCAGCCGACGGAGGTCGCGGTGCCCGGCCCCGCGTGACACCGGCCAAAGTGCCGAAGGCCGCCGGCCGGGGCTGACAGCCCCGGCCGGCGGCCTTCGCGCCCTGGTCCCCGCCGTACCGTCGTCAGTCGCCCAGCGTCCGGTACAGATGGGTCTGGCCGGGCAGTTCCTGGGCCAGTCGGACGGCGGCGGACAGCTGTGCGCGATAGCCGTCCCGCCTCGGATCCAGCATGATGCCGATCATGGTGCCGCTGTGGCAGGCCACCAGCCCCAGCCCCGAGACGGTCCGGCAGATCTCCCGCAGCGCCGCGAAGTTGCGGTTGGGCATCCGGGACTGGTTGAGGGCCGCGCTCTCGGTGCTGACCGCGCCGACCGCCGCCAGCTCGCCGACCGCGACGGCCCGGCTCAGTTCGTCCAGCAGCCCCGCGTAGTGCCGCCGTTCGCCGGGTCCGTAGCCGGGGGCAGCGCGGTTGAAGGCCAGGGTGTCCACCGCCCCGCCCTGGTCCACCGCCACGATCTGCAGCCCCGGCAGCTCTCCCAGAGTGTGCAGATGCCGGCCCCGGCGGTGGTCGAAGGCCACGACGCCCGGGTGCATCACACCGTCGGTGGGTTCGATGGCGGTGAGCAGCTCGCCCAGCCGCCTGCCGGACACCTGTTCCCCGGTGACCGCCAGGACGGCGCGTGCCGTCGCGACCAGGTCGGCCGAGGAACTCGCCAGTCCCTTGCCCTCGGGGATGCTGCCGTGCAGCACCAGCTCCCCGTCGCACGGTCTGCCGAGTTCGGCGAGCAGGGCGGCGGCGAGCCGGCCCGCCTTGGACTTGCCGGCCGGGCTCACCCGCAGCCCGCTGCCGGGCGGGCTGAGTTCGAAGCGGGCGGTCGACCAGCGGGCCACCGGCAGGGTGACCAGGAAGCGGCCCTCGCCGTCGGTCTCCCCCGGCCCCGGCAGGGCGCCCTGCAGCAGTTCGCCGAAGGTCCCGTTGGCGGTCCCCACGCCGACCCGGCCGGAGCCGGGACGGACGGGGGCGGTCAGTTGCCGGGCGGGCGCCGTCATGACAGCGCCGCCGTGGAGCCGAAGCGGCCCTCCAGGAGGTCGAGGATCGCCTCGGGGCGGATCCGGGCGACGTCGCCCGCCGTCTCGGTGAGCCGGTACCGGGTGATCCCGGTACCGTCCGGCCGCAACCGGGACTCGGCGGCGCCCAGGGTCAGCTCGGTGACCGGGCAGTCCGGTCCGGGCCCTGGCGCGCCGTCGAACCGGCGCAGCAGGTCCAGCGCCTCGGCCCAGTCGTGCCGGTAGGCCTTGGCGACGAACGCGAGGCGGCCCGGTGTCGCTCCGTCGACCTCGACATATGCCTGGCGGCGGCCCAGCAGGTCGGCGATCGCGTCGTCGCTGAGCGCGGTCCCGGTCACCCGGGCGAGGTCCTCGGGCACGGTGTCGTCCCAGGCGGTCAGGACGCCCGCCACCTTGCCGCCGGCGTCCTCCAGCGCCCGCGCGGTCGCGAGCGCCGCCACGGCCCCGGCGCCCTGGCCCCACAGGTACAGTCCCTCCCGGCCGGCCAGTTCGGCGGCCAGTCGCCCGGCGAGCTCGGCCAGCGGGACCGGCCGTTCGTCGGCGTGTGCGAGATCGTGTCCGGGCAGTTCCACGGCGAGAACCTGCGCCCGGCCGCCGGCGACGTCGGCGAGCCGCTGGAAGTTGATCGCGTTGCCGCCGGCGTCGGGCAGGCAGACCACCATGGGCCGGCCCGGTTCCGCCGGGCTCAGTTCGTGGACCAGCCGGGCCGTGGTCGCGTCCGCGGCCTCGTCGAGCAGCCGGGCCTGGTCCTTGAGCACCGCGTGGCCGAGCATGTCGGCGAGCGAGAGCCGGTGGTCGAGCCGCATCAGCAGGTGGATGGCGGACAGCGAGGTGCCGCCGAGGTCGAAGAAGTCGTCGTGCCGACCGACCCGGCCGGCCGCCATGCCCAGCACCTCCGCCCAGAGCGTGGCGAGCCAGCGCTCGGTGTCGCCGGCCGGAGGTTCGAAGGCGTGGATGCCGGCGGACAGTTCCTCCGCCAGTTCCTTCAGCCGCCGCTTGTCGGTCTTGCCGTTCTCGTTCAACGGCATCTCGGGGAGCCGGAAGTGATGGGCGGGGACCATGTAGGGAGGCAGTCTGGCGGACAGCAGGTCGTGCAGGTCGACGGAGGACAGCTCGCGGTCGGAGACGTAGAAGCCCACCAGGCGCGCCCCGTTGCCCTCCCCCACCGTGACGACCGCCGCGCCGCAGACTCCCGGCACCTGCGCCAGCGCGGTCTGGATCTCACCGATCTCCACCCGCAGCCCGCGCAGTTTGATCTGCTCGTCACGCCGGCCGAGGAACTCCAGGCGCCCCTCCGGCAGCCAGCGGCCGAGATCGCCGGAGCGGTAGAGCCGTTCCCCGGGGGCGTAGGGGTCCGGGTGGAACGCGTCGGCGGTGCGTTCGGGGTCGTTGATGTAGCCGCCGCCGACGCAGACGCCGGCGAAGACGATCTCGCCCCGGCCGCCCTCGGGCATGAGCCGCAGCTGCTCGTCGACGACGTAGACCCGCATGTTCCGCAGCGGTCGGCCCACGTCGACGACGGCCAGCGGGCGCCGGGGCGGTCCGTCCAGCACCTTGTGCATGGTGTCGTCCGAGACCTCGGTGGCTCCGTAGGCGTTGACCAGCCGCACTCCGGGTACGGCCGCGAACCAGCGGCGTACCAGGTCCGCCTTGAGCGCCTCGCCGGTCACCGAGACGGAGGCGAGTGCCGGCAGCCGGACCGCCCCGGCCTCCAGGTGTGCCAGCAGCACCTCCAGATAGGAGGGGACGATCTGGATGGTCGTGACGCGGTGGCGGACGAGCAGCCCGGCGAACGCGGCGATGTCCAGCTGCTCGCCGATGCCGGCGATGACGGTCGCCCCGCCGACCAGCAACGGAGCGCACACCTGCCACAGGGAGATGTCGAAGCACTGCGACGCGGTCTGGGTGACGACGTCGGCGGGGCCCAGGCCGTGGTCGTCGGCCTTGGCCCAGAGGTGGTTGATCATCCCGTCGTGGGCGCAGACGGCCCCCTTGGGCCGGCCGGTGGAGCCGGACGTGAAGTACACGTAGGCGGGCTGGTCGAGCGCGGGGGGCGGGAGTTCCACGGCGGGCGCCGGCTCCGCGAGCAGGGTGCCGATGCCGTGCACCGCGCCCTGCCAGTCCCCGGTTGCGGTGACTTCCGTCATCAGCGCGGCGCCGTCGGCGTCGGTGACGGCGACGGCGCACCGGGCGCGGGTGAGCTGGTCCACCACCCGGAAGGCGGGGAAGTCGGGGCGGACCGGCAGATAGACCCCGCCGGCCTTGAGCACGCCGAGCAGCGCGGTCACCCACGGGAGGTGGCGGTCGCAGACCACGGCCACCGCCTGGCCGGCCGTGACGCCCATGCCGTGCAGGTGGTGCGCGATCCGCTCGGAGGCCTGGTCCAGCTCGGCGTAGGTGAGGCTCGCGTCGCGGTGGTGGACGGCCGGACGGTCGGGATGGGCGGCGGCCCGGGCCCGGAACGCGGAGACGAACCCGTCCGGGCCGTTGTTCACCCGTGGCCCGCACAGCTCCGTCAGCTGACGGCGGTGTTCCTCGGCACCGAGCATGTCGGCGAGGTCGACGGAGCCGTCGGGGTCGGTGGTCGCGGCCGCCAGGGCGTGGGCGAGGTACCCGAGGAGCCGGTCGGCCGCCTGGTGCGACACCTCGGTGGTGTCGTAGTCGACGGTGAGCTGTCCCGATCGCCGGTCCAGCCCGACCACCAGGCCCGAGTCGGCCGGATCCGCCGTGCCGTGCAGGTCGAGCACGCTGTGCGGGCGGCCCTCCAGCGGCCCGTGGCGCAGGGCGGCGGCGAGTGCGGACCAGCCGGTCCGGCCGACCGTCGCGGTCAGTGCGCCGAGTCCGCCGTCGGCACCGGTCACGGCGGTGGTGACATCGGCCTCACCGACGCATCGCGACAGCACCGCGGCCCAGCAGGCCTGCGGCACCGGGTCCGCCGCGGCGCGCAGTGCCGTGCTGAGCTCCGGCGGCAGGTCCCGCTCCTGCCGGCCACGGCCGGACGGGGCGTCCGGGAGTGTCCACGGGGGCAGCGGTGTCGTCGGTACGCGGATGGGGTCAGCAGGGTTCACGACAGCCTCCGGGCGAGGATTGCGCGAGTGTTGCCGTCCTGGTCGGCGACCAGCCGGATCTCGCTGTAGGTACCGAGTGCGGCGAGGCGTTTCTCCACGACGCGGCCCATCCCGGCGCCGACCTCGAAGCCGAGCCAGCCTCCGGGCACGAGATGCCGGTGCGCCTCGGCGATCAGGCGGTAGACCACGGTCAGGCCGACGTCGCCGCCGTCGAAGGCCGCGGCCGGTTCGAATCCGCCCACCTCGACGGGCATGGTCCGGGCCGACTCGGTCGGCATGTACGGCGGGTTGCACACGATCAGGTCGAACTCGGCCGGCCGGTCGGGCAGTTCGTCCAGGGCCGCGAAGAGGTCACCGGCGGCCGCGGTGACCCGGTCTGCCACCTCGTGGAACTCGGCGTTGCGCGCGGCCACGGCGACCGCGTCCGCCTCCAGGTCGGACGCCCAGACCCGGGCCCGTGGCTCCAGCACGGCCAGCGACACGGCCAGGTTGCCCGCTCCGGTGCACAGGTCGAGGATCCGCACCTCGGCGGCCCGGTCGGCGATCTCCCCGGCCAGGTCGAGTGCCGCGCCGGCGAGCAACTCGGTGCCGCGGCGGGGGATGAGTGCGCCGGGCGCGGTGAGGAGTTCCAGGCCCAGGAAGCCGCCGCGGCCGGTGAGGTAGGCGAGCGGCTCGCCGGCGATGCGGCGGCCCAGCAGCTCGTCGAGGGCGCGCTCCTGCTCCGGGGTGAGGCCGGGCAGCGGCTCGGTGGCGTCGGCCGTGACGGCACGGGGGGTGCCGGCGGCGGCGAACCACAGCGCCCGGGCCGTGCTCTGCGGGCTCTCGTCGGGCTTGTCGGCGGTGAACACCGCCTGCTCGCGCAGCCGCTCCTCCACCCGCCCGTACAGCAGCGGTACCGCGTCCTCTCCCGGCGCGACCGGCAGCGCGGCCGCCGTGCCGTCCTGGTCGGCCGTGTCGAGCTCGGCGAGCAGCGCCTCCAGGTCGTCGTCCCCGGACAGCTCGGCCTGGGTACGGACGATCAGCTGGGCGAGTTCGTCGACGGTGGGGGCCTCGAAGATGTCGCGCAGGGCCAGTTCCACGTGGAAGAGGGCGCGGATCCGGGTGGCGAGCTGGGTGGCGAGCAGGGAGAAGCCGCCGAGTTCGAAGAAGCTGTCGTAGACCCCGACCCGCCGGATGTCCAGGAGCTCCTTGATCAGCTCGGTGAGCTGTTCCTCCATCGGTGTGCGCGGGGGCACGTACTCCTCGTCGGTCCCGCCGTCCCCGGCACTGGCCTCCAGCGCCGCCAGGTCGTACTCCCCCCAGGGGGTGCGCGGCAGGGCGGGGAGTACGACGATGCGCTCGGGGAGCAGATAGCCGGGCAGCCGGGTCCGAAGGAAGTTGTGCAGCACGGCGGCGTCGGTCCGCGGGTCGGGGCCGGCGACGTAGGCGGTGAGCGCGGGCGGGTCCGCCGGTCCCGCCGCCACGGTGACCAGCGCGTCGCGCACCTCGGGGATGTCCCACAGGGTCGCCGCGGTCTCCTGCGGGTCGAAGGCCGGGCTGCCGTCGGCGCGGCACACGAACTCGAGGGAACCGTCGGGCCAGCGACGGCCGATGTCCCCGGTGCGCACGGTGGCGAAGGTCAGTTCGCCCGGTTCGCCGACCGCGGCGGGCCGGCCGCCGGGCCGCACCAGCTCGGCCGGGGCGCCGGGCAGTTCGCGGCCGAGGGGCACGCGCAGCGGTGCGGTGCGCAGCTCCTGCCCGACGGGCACCTCGTGCACGGCGCGGGGGCGTCCGTCGGCCCCGCTGCCGTACAGCGAGACGAAGCGGGCGGTGGGCGCCAGGCGGCGCAGGGTGTCGACGTCACGGGACAGCAGGTCGCCGGTGTTCTCGACGAACACGCGGGTCAGATCGGGCAGTCGGGGGCCGGTGGGGTCGGCGGCCAGGGCGCGCAGCACGGACGGGGTGGCGTACAGGACGCTGATCGCGTTGGTCCGCAGCCAGTGCGTGACGGTGCCGGCGTCCGCGGCGAACGAGCAGTTCGGGATCGCGAAGGTCGCCCCCGCGCGGAAGGTCATGGCCAGCGCCGACTCCAGGTGGCCGGGCACGCTGGACAGCACTGCGATCCGGTCGGCGGGGGTGGCGCCGAAGCGGTCGGCGGGCCTGTCCTGTGTGCCGGACGGGGCCGGTGCCTGCCCGGTGGGCGTCGCGGCCGGGTTGCTCAGCACCTCGGAGAGACCGATCGTGCCGGTGCCGTCCGCGGCCGCGTCGAGCACCGCCGACACCGCCGTGGCAGCCGCGGGGTCGTCGATCACGGAGCAGTCGGCGCCCGCTTTCGCGCAGCCGAGCAGCGCCGCCACGAACCCGGCCCCGGGCCGCCGTACGACGGCCACCCGGTCGCCCGCGGCGATGCCGTGCCCTGCCAGCAGCCCGGCGATGTCCGAGGCCGTCCGGGCGAGCCGGCCGTAGCTCCACTCGCCGTCCGCGTCGGTCACCGCGGTCCCGGCGGCCGACGCGGCGTGCCGGTCCACCTCCTCGTGCGGTGCGAGGTCCAGAGCGGGGGTCTGCGGTCCCGGCAGTGCGGCGGGCGGCCGGAACGTGTAGTCGAGGATGCCGCGTCCGGGATCGGCCACGGCGCCGCTGAGCAGTTCGTGCACGTGCCCGACGAGGACCCGCACCATCTCCACGTCGCAGCGGTCCGAGGCGAAGTCCAGCTGCAGCCGCAGCCGGCCGTCGGACTCCTGCGCGGTCACGGTGAGGTCGAACCGGCTGAACAGGGACGGTGTCTCCATCGGCTCCACGGTGAGCCCCATGGCGCGTTCGGCCTCCGGGCTGCCGACCACGTTCAGCACCACCTCGAAGAGCGGGGTGCGCCGTGGGTCCCGGGCCACCTGGAGGTCCTCGACGAGCGCGTCCAGCGGGGCGTCGGCGTGGTCGTAGCCGTCAAGGGCGATCCGGCGGACCCGGCCGAGCAGCTCGGTGAAGGAGGGGTTGCCCGACAGGTCGATGCGGAACGGCAGCACGTTGACGAAGAAGCCGATCATGTGGTCCGTGCCGCTGGTCGTACGGCCCGCCAGCGGCACGCCGATCACCACGTCGTCCTGCCCGGTCCAGCGGCTGAACACGGTGGTCAGGCCGGCCAGCAGGGCCATGAACGGGGTCACGCCCTGGGCCCGGCACAGGGCGTGCAGGGCGGTCGTCTCCTCGCGGGTGAGCACCGACTCCATCCGGTCGGCCTCGGCACGCTGGGTCGTGGTGCGGCGCTGTGCCGTGGGCAGCGCCAGCACGGGAGGCGCGCCGGCCAGATGCTCGCGCCAGTACCCGACCTGCCGTTCCAGCGCCTCGCCGACCAGCCGCTCACGCTGCCAGAGCGCGTAGTCGCCGTACTGGACGGGCAGCGGCGGCAGATCGGCCAGGACCGGGTCGCCGCCCGCCTCGTACAGGGCGGACAGCTCGCGTACGAACAGGGCCAGCGACCAGGTGTCGGAGACGATGTGGTGCATGGTGACGCCGAGCAGGTGCTCGGTGTCGCTCATCCTGACCAGCATGCATCGCAGCAGGGGGCCCTCGGCCAGGTCGAACGGGGTGGTGGACTCCTCGTCCAGCAGGGCCAGGGCCCGTGCCGTACGGTCGCCGTCGGCGGTGGTGAGGTCCTCGACCCGGACGCTCCAGTCGTCGTCGGGGTCGGCCACCCTGTGCACCGGGCGGCCCTCCACGGTCGGGAACCGGGCGCGCAGCGCCTCGTGCCGCGCGAGGATGGCCCGCACGCTCCGCTGCAGCACCGGCACGTCCAGCGGGCCGATGAGCCGCCTGCGCATGTGGACGTTGTAGATCACGCCGGGCAGCAGCTGGTTCTCCATCCACAGCCGTTGCTGATCGTAGGAGAGCACGGGCTCGGCGTCCGGGGGGCGGGGGGTGATCGTCCGGGGCGGGGCCGCCGCCGCCCGGGCGGCCGCCTCCTTCGCGGCGACCCTGGCGGCCAGGCTGGTGACCGTGCGGGACTCGAAGAAGTCCATCACCGGTATGTCGACGCCCAGACGCTTGCGGATCCTGGCCACCACGGCGGGGGCCAGGGAGTGGTCGCCGAGGGTGAGGAAGTCGTCCGTGACATCGACGTCAAAACGGCCGAGCACCTCCTGCCAGATGGCAAGAATGGCGTTCTCATAGCGGCTGCCCGGCGCGTCGGCATCACTCGCGGAAAGGTCGGTGGAATCCCGTCCGGAGAATTCTTCGAAGTCCGCGGTAACCTGCGTCGAAGGAAGTGACATAAGAAAAGGCTAGGACCCGTGACGTCGGGTCGGATGTCACCAAAAGCAGGGTCGAGCCGGGCGCTTATGTGCCCTCTCGATTTCACGGGACCGGGCACGTGAGGGAATTGTGGCCGGTGCCGGAAAAGGCCGATTGCCTCGCCCGGCGCGGAGGCCGGGCGAGGTGTCTCGGCGGGGCCCGGGCGGGTTGTCCCCGGGGTTCAGCGGCGGACCAGGTAGTACTCCTCGTCGCGGGCCACCCGGTCGAGGACCTCGGGCCGGCCGGAGGCGGCCGCGATGTCCTTCATCCAGCCGAAGACCTCGTCGGCCTGGATCAGCGCCTCGAAGTGACGCTTGGTCAGGACGGCCATCACGTCGCGGTAGTTGTCGAGGTCGATCAGCCCGGCGAGGCCCAGCAGGGCGTCCCGCTCCGCGGGGCGCAGCGGCCGCCGCGGGGCGATGTTCCCGGCCGGGACGCCCGGCCGGTGCGCGGCCGGCGCAGTGAGCACCTCGTCGATGCTTCCGGCGATGAAGTCGCAGGTCAGATGGATACGGTCGATGTCCCAGAAGGACGCGGCGGTATGTGTGCGGGTGGCGTCGAGGAACCACATCTCGCCGGCCCGCATATGGAAGACGGTGTCGCCCTGGGAGCTGAAGCACCGCTCGGAGGTGCGCAGCGGCACATGGATGCGGATCATGTCCTGATCCAGCTCCAGGTAGTCGCGGTGCGGCACCATCACGCAGCCCGGCGGCAGCACGAGCAGCCGGGCGAACTTCAGGTGCTCGGTGCGGAAGAGACCGGTGATCAGCTCGTTCACATAGGGCAGCAGCCGGCCGTGCTCGGTCGGCCGGGCGCCGCCCGGGTAGTCGCCGAGCAGGGCCTCGCCCAGCACCCCGGTGGCGTTCCAGAGCATGGTGTTGCGCAGCGGGGCGAAGGCGAAGTCGCTGTAGGAGGAGGCGTACGGAAGCCGGTCCATCACTTCCAGGTCGGCGGCGAGCCGCTCGGTGTCCAGCGGCACCGTGGCGAGGCGGCGGGTGCGTTCGGCGCCCGGTGCCTTGCCGGCCGTGGTGTCGGTCATCAGGATCTCCCTGGGTGTACGGGACGGGTGGGGGCGGCCTGCGGCCCCCTTACGCGGCGTCCGGCAGGCAGTCCGCGAAGGAGGCCAGGGAGCGGGACCAGTGCGCGGCGTACTCGACGCTCAGCCGCACGAAGTCGTCGGCCTCCGCGGCGGAGGTGACCAGACTGGTCATGCCGGTCTCGTCGGCGCTCACCTGGGCGGCGTGCACGGTCTCGGCGCGGATGTGGGAGTCCACCCAGTCCAGGGCGCCGTCCTGGCGGAACAGCGCGCCGTCCACGGCCTGCACCTTGCCGTACATCCGCCGGAACGCCACCGCGATGTCCAGCGCGATGGTCTCCACGATGCGCAACTGCACAGCGGCGCCCAGCGGTTCGGCGGCGAGGCGGTCCATGTCGGCCAGCAGGTCGGTCACCGCGGGCGGCAGCTGGGCGGCCCGCTCGCGTACCTCGGCCGGCACCAGCGCCGCCACCGGGGCGAGAACCGTGTCCTGCCACCAGACGTAGTGGATGCCGGCCGGGCCCTTGGGCGCCACGGCGCTGAACTCCGGCGCCGCGTTGGCGAGATCGTCGCCGATCACCTGGTACACGGTCTGGAAGGCGCCGAGCAGCACCGGGGAGGGGGCGTCCTGGGCGTTGAGCCGGCCGGCCAGCACACCGAGGCCGGAGAGTGTGGTGAACATGAAGCCCTTGGTCATCGCCCGCCAGCGGTGGGCCACCGCAAGGGCTCCCTCGTGGCTCACCGTCCCGGCGCGGCGGGCCGCGCCGAAGAACGGGTTGTCGGCACGCCTGAGGCCTGCCTCGTCGATCGCGGCCTCCACGCGCGCGTCCAGTTCCGCCTGCTCCGCGGCGGACAGCGCGGCAGGGGGCAGGGCAAGGGTCGTCATGGTGCCTCCCGGCAGGTAGGTCGTGAGAGCGCGACGCCGGCGAGGGTCTCGCCCGGCGCCGCCGTCGATCCGTACCGCCGGCCCGTGTGCACCGGGCTGAGTTCCAGCTCTCCGAGCTGGCTCATTCCCACTCCTGGCTCATGCCGGTACGAACTGTCACCAGGTGAACGAGCCTAGGAGAACGGCCGTTGAATTCGACTGCTCAACTTCGCAGTCGAACACCTTGGGCGACTGCGTGCAGCCTTTGTGGAGAACCGCCCCTGGTTTGGGTGACGCGACGTGCCGGGAGCCGCCCCGTACGTTCGGTAAGAACCGCACTCGAATGATTTCCGCAGGGAGCTTGGGTGGGTACCAAGAATATCGATGACGTCTATGAGCTTTCCCCGCTGCAACAGGGGATGTTGCTCCACAGCCTGCATGACGGCGCCGCCGACATGTACCTCAGTCAGCACACCTACACCGTCGACGGGCCCTTCGACCTCGACATTCTGGTGCTCGCCTGGCGGTCCATGGTGGAGGCGCATCCCTCGTTGCGCACCTCCTTCCACTGGGACGGCGGCATCGAGAAGCCGCTGCAGGTGGTGCACCACGAGGTGGAGCTGCCCGTGCACCGGCACGACTGGACGGACCGGGACGAGGAGCGCCAGGACAAGGAGCTGGAGCGGCTGCGGTCCGAGGACCGGTCGGTGGGGTTCGTCCCCGCCGAGGCGCCGCTGCAGCGGCTGCACCTGATCCGGCGCGGCGCACAGCGGCACACCCTGATCTGGACCTACCACCACCTGCTGCTGGACGGCTGGTCGGTGCCGGTCTTCATGAACGAGCTGATGACCCACTACCGGTCACTGGCTCTGGGCACGCCCCCGCCGCCGCCGGCCCCGCCCTACCGCAGCTACATCGCCTGGCTGCAGCGCCAGAACCTCCAGGAGGCCCGGGACTTCTGGGTCCGGACGCTGGCGGACGTCCGCCCCAGCCCGCTGCTCGGGCTGGCACCCGCGGACCCGCAGCGCGGGACCGGCGAGGTGGAGCGGCGCACCGTGGAACTGCCGCCGGAGGTCTCCCGCGGGCTGCGGGACACGGCGGCACGTCACCAGGTGACGCTGAGCACGGTGGTGCAGGCCTGCTGGTCGGTGGTCCTGCAGCGGCTCACCGGGCGGAGCGAGATCACCTTCGGCTGTGTCAGCTCCGGCCGGCCCCCGGAACTGCCGCAGGTGGACCGGATCGTGGGGTCGTTCGCCAACACCCTGCCGCTGTCCCTCTCGGTACCCGAGGGGGGCGCCCTCGGCCCCTGGCTGCGCGAGCTGCAGGGCAGGTACGCGGAGATGCGCCGGTACGAGTACACCCCGCTCGGCGACATCAGGAAGTGGAGCGGCGCGACCGGCCGGGCGCTCTTCGAGAGCCTGCTGGTGCTGGAGAACTACTCGCTGGCCGTCGACTCCGAGTCGGGCCAGGAGCTCTCCTTCCGCACCCACGAGCTCTTCGACAAGATCGACATCCCGCTGACGCTGACCCTCGCCCCCGACCCGGTCAACAAGCTGGAGCTGCTCATCCACCGCGAGCGGTTCGCGCCGGGGTTCGTCGACGACGTGCTCGCCTGTCTCTTCCGCGTGTTCGACGCCGTCGTCACCGGTACGGAGATCTCTTCGGTCGTGCAGGCCGCGGGCCCCCGCCCCGACGCCCTGGCCGGCGCCGTGTCCGGCGAGCGGCCGGCCGAGGCGGCACCACGCGAGCCGGAGGCACCCGCCGGCCCGCTGGAGGAGTCGATAGCCGCGGTGTTCGAGGACGTCCTCGGCATCACCGGCGTCGACGCCCTGGCGAGCTTCTTCGACCTGGGCGGCAACTCCTTCGACGCGGTACGCGCCGTCAACCGCATCGCGCGCTCCGGGCTCGGCATGCTGGCCGCCCACCCGAGCGTCCGCGCGCTGGCCGGGGCGCTCCGGTCCGGCGAACAGCCCGCCGGTCTCGTCCGCCGCCTCACCTCCGGTGCCCAGGCACCCGCCCACACCCTGGTCTGTGTCCCGTACGGCGGTGGCAGCGCGATCAGCTACCAGCCGCTGGCCCGCGCCCTGCCCCCCGGCATCGAACTGCTCGCGGTGTCGATTCCCGGTCACGAGCCGGGCGGTGCCGAGGAGTTGCGGCCGCTGCAGGAGGTGGCCCGGCAGTGCGCCGACGCCGTCCTGGAGTCCGTCGAGGGCGCGGTCTCGGTGTACGGCCACTCGGCGGGCACGCCCCTGGCCGTCGAGGTGGTACGGCTGCTGGAGGCTGCCGGGCGGCCGGTCACCCGGCTGTTCGTCGGGGCCTCCTACCCGTTCTACGACGGCGGGCGGATCGGCCGGGTCCTGCTGCGCCGGATGGAGAGCACCGACGCCGTGGCCCAGGAGCTGCGCGAGCTACGGGAGGCCGCCGGCTTCGACGGCGAACTCAGCGAGGAGGAGCTGGAGTTCGTGACGCGCGCGGCCCACCACGACATCGCCGTCGGTCGCGAGTACTTCTCCCGGGTGTGGCCGAAGAACGGGGCGACCGCTCCGCTCACCGCGCCGATCACGTTCATCGCGGGCACCGAGGACCCGGGCACCCCGCGGTACCGGCAGCGGTACGCGGAGTGGGCGCGGTTCGGATCCGCCGTCGGGATCGAGACCGTGCCCGGCGCCGGGCACTACTTCCACCAGCAACGGCCGGAGGACCTCGCCGGGATCCTCCGGCGCGTGCTCGACCACCCAGCAAAGCGGTGAACCGGACACCATGCAGCCATCAGCGTCGGGATTTCGAGCCTTCGTGGTGCTGTGGACGGGCCAGTTCGTGTCACTGGTCGCCTCCGCCGTCACCAGTTTCGCCCTGGGGGTCTACTGCTACCTGCAGTCCGACTCGGTGACGACACTGGCCGTCCTCTACGCACTGCCCTTCGTCCCGTTCCTGATCGTCTCGCCGGTCGCCGGCCCCCTGGTGGACCGCTGGGGGGCCAGGCGGGCGATGCTGGTCAGCAACGGCGGCTGCATGCTCGTCGCCCTGCTCATGACGGTGCTGCTGTGGACGGACACCTTCGCGGTCTGGCAGGTGTACTTCATCGTCCTGGTCACGGCCTCGCTCAGAGCGCTGGACCTGCCCGCCTTCGAAGCGGCGCTGCCACTGCTGGTGCCGCAGGAACAGCTGGGCCGGGCCACCGGGCTGCGGATGCTGGCCACCGGAGTCAGTGCCGTGGTGGGTCCGTTGCTCGCCGGGGCCCTGCTGCTGGCCGTCGAGATCGAGGGCATCGTCGCGCTGGACTGCGCGTCCTTCCTGCTCGCGATCGTCACCCTCGCCCTGGTGCGCATCCCGCGGCTGCCGCTGCAGGAGACCGCCACCGGCGGGGTCCCAGCCTCGGTACTGCAGGACGCCCGCGAGGGCTTTCGGTATCTGCGGGCCCGGCCCGGGCTGCTGTCCCTCGCCGTGCTGCTGGGGGTGATGAGCTTCGGCGTCGGCTTCGGCGAACTGGTGCTGCCGCCGCTCGTGCTCGCCTTCGGCGCACCGGGCGATCTCGGCCTGGTGATGTCCGTCGGCGCCCTCGGCATGGTGGTGGTCAGCGGGGTGATCAGCGTCTGGACCTGGCCCCGGCCCAAGCAGCGGGTCGGCGGTCTGGTGGCATCACTGTTCGTGTTCGCGGCGTCGATCGTGCTGGCGTCGCTGCGGCCCAGTCTGCCGCTGCTGACCGTGGCGGTCTTCCTGTTCATGGGGTCCGCGACCCTGATCGTCGGGATCGTCCAGACCGTCTGGCAGGTCAAGGTGGAGCCCCGGATGCTGGGCCGTACGGTGGCGTTGCGCAATGCCATCGCGCTGACCCCGCAGCTGGTCGGCAACCTGCTGGCGGGCGTGGTCTGTGAGTACGTGGCCGTGCCGCTGGTCGGCGCCGAGCGGGTGCGCTCGGATCTGGTGGCCCTGCTCGTCGGCGAGGGCGCGGGCCGCGGCTACGCGCTGGCGCTGACGGCGCTCGGCGTGGTGACGGCGCTCGGGGTGGCCCTGGTCGTCCGCTCGCCGCGGCTGCGCCGGCTGGACGAGGAACTCCCGGACGTGCCCGTGCGGGAGTGGGACGACGCCGGGGCGGCCACCTCCAGGTGACGGCAGGAGGACCCTGAGGGGGCGGACGTGATGTCCGCCCCCTCAGGGCTGTGCGTGCGCGGTCCGCCGGTCAGGAGGACGGGCCCGCGCGCAGGACGGCGAGCAGTTCGGCCGGTGCGTCGAGGAACCGGTGGTGCGGGCCGGGGAAGACCTCGAAGGCGGTGTCGGCGCACCGCGCCCAGCCGGTCATCCGCTCCGGCGGGACGTCGGTGTCCTCGGCCCAGCCGATCGCGGTGACCGGGCAGTCCAGCCGGGCGGGTTCCGGCACGACGTAGCGCCGGCACACCTCGACGTCGGTTCGCAGCACCTTGGTGTAGAGGGCGACGAGTTCGGGATGCGGCTGGTTGCCGGCCGCCCGGATGGTCTCGGACAGCTCCTGCGCCAGTTCGGTGTCGTCCATGCCGAGCATGCGTCCGACCGGTCCGTCCTGCGGGGCGACCTGACCGGAGACGAACAGCCGCTCAGGCATCGGCAGGCCCGCCCGGCCGAGCTGGACGGCCGCCTCGTAGACGGCGAGTCCGGACCAGCAGTGTCCGAACAGCGCGTACGGCAGGTCGAGGAAGGGGCGCAGACCCTCGATGAGGGCCGCGGCGAGTTCCTGGAAGGTGTCCGGCATCGGGTCGCCGTACCGGGTGAGCCGGCCCGGCAGTTCGACGGGCAGGAACTCGACGCCTGCCCGCCGTTCGGGCCAGCCGTCGAAGATGTTGGCGCCGCAGCCCGCGTGCGGGACGAGGAAGACCCGCCCGCTCGCGTCGGCGGACGGCGGGCGGTGCAGCCAAGGGGTCGGGGTGTGGGTGGGCAGGGTCATCGGCAAACTCCCGGTGAATCCATCAGGACCGCTCCTGGCGCAGCGGCGGGTGAGGGCCGGCGGCCGCGGCGGGGCCACCGGTCGGGTCCGTGGTCTTTGTGGCGGAGCCACCGGAGAGGTCTTCGGCCTTGGCGGCGGCCTCGCCCGCCGTCCGGTCTTGGGCGGCCAGGTCCTGGCGCACCCGCTCAGGCGGGTAGACGAAGCGCAGCACGACGCCCGCCATGGCCGTGGTGATCAGTGCCATGACGACCATGAGGGAGTAGAGCCGCCGGTCGAGCACACCGACCTGCAGCCCCACGGTCAGCACGATCAGCTCGGTGAGCCCACGGGTGTTGATGAGCACGCCGAGCACCACCGAGTGCCGGGGCCGTACCCCGATCGCCCGGGCGCTGAGGAAGGCTCCGCCGAACTTGCCCCCGATCGCGACCAGCAGGATCAGCCCGAGCTCTGCGCAGGCGGTCGCGTTCATCGACGACAGGTCCACGTTGAGTCCGGCGATCATGAAGAAGACCGGCAGCAGCACCGCCGCGCTCATCCGCTCCACCAGCGGCAGCGCCCTGCGGCGCAGCTGCGGGGCCCCGGTGCGGGGCAGCACGGCGCCGAACAGGAAGGCTCCGAAGATCAGGTGCAGGCCGAGCCGGTCGGTCACGGTGGCCGACAGCCACAGTCCGGCCGGCACGGCGATCAGCACGGCGGCGCCGGCCGCACGGCCGCCGGCCGCCGCCGCCCGCCGCTCGGCCAGCCGTGCCAGCAGCGGCCTGACCACCCACAGCATCACGGCCGCGTAGGGCAGCGCGAGGACCACCAGCCAGGGGTTGGCGGCTCCGCCGGCCAGAGCCGCCACCGCGGCCAGCAGCGACCAGGCCAGGACGTCGTCGATCGCGGCGACGGCGAGCGCGACCCCGCCGATCGGGGTCCGTATCAGGCCCTTGTCCGTGAGGATCCGCGCCAGCACCGGGAACGCCGTCACCGACATCGCGGTGCCGAGGAACAGCACGAACGCGAGCTCGTGCGAGGCCGGATGGTCACCGAGCAGATACAGCGCCAGCAGCGCTCCCAGTCCGAAGGGCAGCGCGGTGGAGCTCAGCGACACCGTGACCGCGAGCCGGCCCTGCCCGGTCAGCAGACCGCGGTCGAGGCCGAGTCCGACCAGGAACATGAACACGCAGACGCCGACGTCGGCGACGAACTTCAGCGAGGGACGCACCTCGGCGGGGAACAGCGCCTGGGTCAACTCGCCGTGGAAGAGGGTGGGTCCGAGCAGGATCCCGCCGATGATCTCGCCGATCACGGCGGGCTGTCCCAGCCGCCGGGCAGCGGCGCCGAGCAGTCGGGCCAGTGTGACGATCACCGCCAGATCGAGTATCAGCCGACCGGCCGTGGACAGTGTCATCCGGTGCTCCTTCGCGGTGGGCCTCCGCGGCCCGGCCGCGCGTTCCGAAGGCGGGAGTCGCCGCCGAGCGGGACGCGGAAACAGGGATTCAGGGAAGTCCACCGCGGCCGGACCGGAGCGGGCCGCCTGGTGCATCGACGACGGATGAAGGGCGAACCGCCCTGTCCGGCCGCGGTGTTCGCCACCATGAGGTGCCGGTGGACGTCGTGGCGGTGCCCGGTTGCGCGAGCAGTTCCGCCGGTCCTCGACGTTAGGCCCACACCGCGCGCCGATGGAGTCACCCGAATCGGCGACGTACCTCCGAAGCCCAGGTGACATGGGGTGACAGGGGGTCCACAGAACCAGGGACACCGGCACGCCTTGATTCCGTCACGGCGGCCTTCGTTTACTTCGGTCGCGACAGCCACTGCCGTAGGAGCGCCTGTGAACCGTCACCAACGCGCCGCCGTCTGCACCGTCGCCGCACCCGAGCCGGCCCCCGTCGAGCTGCGTACGGCAGCCGCTGCCCGGCCGGCTCCGGCCACCGACGAGCCGGCCGCCGCCCCGCCCGAGTGCATCGGGCCCATCACCGTCCCCGCCACGACGATGAACTCCCTGCGCGCGCTGGCAAAGGACGCCGGCGGTGACGAGTTCACCGCGCTCGCCCAGGGCGCGGCCGTGCTCACCGCCCTGCTGTCACGGCCCGGTGCCCCGCTGCGCGGCCGGGTGATGCAGGGGACCCGGGAGCGCAGCACCGGCCCGGTCGATCCGGCCACCGACTTCCGCTCGCTGCTGGGGAGCGCCCACGAGGAGCCCGCCGAAGGCCCGGTCCATGTCACCCTGTTGGTCTCGGAGAACACCCGGCGGCTGTACGTGGAGAGCACGGCCGCCTCCGCGGACGCGCCGACCGTCCAGTGCTGGGCACGGACGTACCTGCGGCTGCTGGCCCTGCTGGCGGAGCGGCCGGACGAGCCGGTGGGCTCGCATCCGCTGGTCGACGACGAGGAGCGGGAGCGGATCCTGACCGGTCTCAACCCGTACCGGGACCCGGAGCTCCGTTTCCGCAGCATGATCGAGCCGTTCGAGCAGCAGGTGGCCCGCACCCCCGACGCGGTGGCGCTGGTCGACGAGTCCGGCACCACCCTGACCTACCGGGAACTCAACGAGCGGGCGAACCGGCTGGCGCACTTCCTGCGCGCCGGCGGCGCCGCCCCCGGCGTCCGGATCGGGGTCTGCCTGGAGCGGGGCATCCCCCTGGTCGTGGCGATCTACGCGGCGGTCAAGGCGGGCGCCACCTACGTGCCGCTGGACGCCCAACTGCCCGACGCCCGGCTCGCCCTCATGATCGAAGAGTCCGCGCCGACCCACGTGCTGACGGACCCGGCCTGCCGCGACCGGATCCCGGCAGGCGACTGGCGGGTGGTGGACGTCGAGTCGCAGGACGCCCTGTGGGCCGGGTACGACACCACGGATCCCGTCTCCGGTACCGTCCCCGCCGACCTCTTCAACATCCTGTACACCTCCGGGTCGACGGGCCGGCCGAAGGGCGTGGCCTATCCGACCGACGGAGCGCTGGCGCACATCGACTGGATGCAGCGCCAGTACCCGTTCGGGCCGGGCGACTCGGCCCTGTTCAAGACCTCCCCCGGCTTCGACGTGTCCATCTGGGAGATCTTCTGGCCGCTGTGGCACGGTGCCCGGCTGGTGGTGTGCCGTCCCGACAGCCACGGCGACGCCCGGCACCTCGCCCGGCTGGTCGAGGAACACCGCATCACGACACTGTTCCTCGTGCCGACCGTGATGTCGCCGTTCCTGGAGCACGTGGACCCGGCACGGGCGACCGCGCTGCGCTGGGCCCTGTGCGGCGGCGAGCCCGTCACCCCGCGGGTCCGGGACCGGTTCTACGCGACCCTGCCCGCCACCACCCTGGTGAACGTCTGCGGGCCCACCGAGGCGGGCACGGTCGTCGACATGCCCATCAAGCCGAACCCCGGCGCGCGTGTCCCGCTGGGCCGTCCCGAGAGCCACTTCCGGATGCTCGTGCTGGACACACGGCTGCGACCGGTCCCCGTCGGCATGCCCGGCGAGGCCTATGTCGCCGGCCGGACCGGACTGGCCCAGGGGTACTGGCGCTCCCCGGGCCGCACCGCGGAACGCTTCGTGCCCGACCCGTACGGCCCGCCCGGATCCCGCATGTACCGCACCGGCGACCTGTGCCGGTACGACGACGACGGGGTGCTGGAGCATCTGGGCCGGATCGACCGGCAGGTGAAGATCCACGGGCTGCGGATCGAACTCGGCGAGATCGAGGTGGTGCTCGCGGAGCACCCGGCCGTCGAGGACTGCGCCGTCGTACCGCACGGGGAACCCGCCCGGCTGCTCGCGTTCGTGGTGCCCGCCGAGGGCCGGGACCCGGAGCAGCTGGACACCGCGGCGATCCTCGCCCGCACGGCGGCCCAGCTGCCCCAGCACATGCGGCCCGAACGGATCGTCCCGGTGCCGGCGATCCCCGCGACCGTCAACGGCAAGCTCGACGCCGACGCGCTGCTGGGGCACGTCCCGGACCGTCCGATCGAACCGCCGGCCGACGAGGTGGAAGCGGTCCTGGCGGGCCTCTACAGCCGGCTGCTGGGCACCGCGCCGGTCAGCGTGCTGGACAACTTCACCCAGCTCGGCGGCCATTCGATGCTCGCCTTCCAGCTGCTCGACGCGTGCGAGCGGGAACTGCCGGCGAAGCCCGACGTCACCGCCCTGCTCACGGGAACCCTCCGGGAGGCGGCGGAGTCGATCCGCCAGGCCGCCGCGGCCGGCTGACCCGCACCGCACAGCACAGCACCCGGCTGCGGACCTGGTCCGGAGCCGGGTGCTGTGCTGTGGTGGCGGGCCGCGGGGCCGGGCCGGCTAGAAGTCGATCCGCATCACGGTGCGCCGGAGCGTGGGCCGGGTGACCTCCCGCAGACCCGCCTCCTCGAAGACCTGCCGGGCGCCCACATGGAGTTCCCCCCAGGTGACCTGCCGGCCGGGCTGGGTGGTCATCGGATACGCCTCCAGGGCGCGGGCCCCGCGGTCCCGGGCGAAGACGACGGCGGCCCGGGCGAGCGGGTAGGTCAGCCCTCTGCCCCGGTAGCCCTTGCGGACGACGAAACAGGTCGCCGCCCAGACCTCGTCGTCGTCTTTGTCCTGGTCCCGGCCCGCCCACACCACACGCGAGGTGCGCAGCTTGGGATAGGCGGTCCGGGGCTGGACGGCGACCCAGCCGACGGGCTCGCCGTCGGCGTACGCCACCAGCCCGGAGGTGTCGGAGGCGTCCGGGACACCGCAGGACGTCTGGGCCTCCAGACGCTCCGTCCGCTCCTGCTGGGTGGTGTCGCGCCAGATCCAGCCGGTCACCTTGAACCGCTGGCACTGGCAACGGCCGGCCTCGGTGGTGCCGAAGACGGCGGCGATGTCGTCCCAGGCGGCCTCGTTGGCCGGGACGATGGTCAACTCGTCCGGAGAGAAAGGCGCTTGGCCGGTCATCGTGAGCTCCTCAGTCCCGGGGCGGGTCCTCGCCGACCAGACCGTCCACGGACTCGCGGATCAGATCGGCGTGCCCGGTGTGCCGCGCGTACTCCTCGATCATGGTGATCACGGCGTAGCGCAGGTTCGGGGACTGGCCCCGCCGGTTCACGAAGGCCCCCACGTGGTCGAGGCCGCCCTGATCGAGCGCCTCGGCGACCGACGCCCGGGACCGCCCCACCGCGGCCCGCCAGAGCGCGAGCAGTTCCTCGGGGGAGTCGTCGGCGGCCGTGCGCCACTCCCAGTCCGGGTCGGAATCCCAGTCGACGGTGTCCCACGGTGCACCCGGCTCCCGGGCGTGCAGCAGTCTGAGGAAGTGGGTGTCCTCCACACAGGCCATGTGCTTGACCAGCCCGCCCAGCGTCATCGTGGAGGGGCCGAGCGTCGCGTTCATGCCGGCCGCGTCCAGGCCGGAGCACTTCCATTCCAGGAGGGTGCGCATGCGCTCCAGCGTGCCCAGCAGCGCCGCGGCCTCATCGCCCGCGAGCGGGGTGTCCGCCAGGACCGGAGCATCGGAATTTGTCATGCCTGCGGAATCTACCAGGGCCCTTTCACCCCGGCCGGGCCCCTGATTCAGGTGACTCCCGCCTGTTCCGGCGGCTCCCTAACGTGCCTTTTGTACTCAGGACTCTCGTTCACATCGTAGAAAGACGGCCCGACCGTGGTCTTGATTCATTCGGAGCCCGAGTTGGACGCGGCCACTGCCGATCTCCTGCCTCATGTGGTGAGGCTCGGCCCCGATCTCTGGGGCGCCTCCTTCAAACTGATGAAGATGGTGCCGGCCCACCACATCGTCAACACGGCCCTGGAAACAGGCGAGATAGGACCCGACACCGTCGTCGTCGAGTCCACGAGCGGCACCTACGGGCTGGCCCTGGCGGTGAAGGCCGCCCTCATCGGCCGCCGGCTGGTGCTGGTCACCGACCCCGCGATGGACGACCGGCTGTGCCGTCGGGTGGCGGACCTCGGCGCCACCGTCGAGATGTGCCGGACGCCGTCCGCGCTCGGCGAGTACCAGACGGTACGGCTGGCCCGGCTCGCCAAGGTCCGCGAGCGGTTCCCGGACCACTTCTGGCCACGCCAGTACGACAACCCCCTCAACCCGGCGTCGTACTCGATCGTCGCCGAGCACCTGCACCGGCGGCTCGGCGCCGTCGACGCGCTGATCGGCCCGGTGGGCTCGGGCGGGTCCATGTGCGGGACCGCGGCCGGGCTGCGCCTGCACCACCCCGGACTGCGAGCCGTCGGTGTGGACACCCCCGGCAGCGTGCTGTTCGGGCAGCCGGACCAGGTGCGCGAGCTGCGCGGCCTCGGCAACAGCGTGCTGCCCGGCATCCTCGACCACACCTCCTTCGACGAGGTGCACTGGTGCCCGGCCGGCGAGGCCTACCGCCAGACCCGCCGGCTGCACCGCGCCAACGGCCTCTTCCACGGCCCCACCTCCGGCGCCGCCGTGGCGGTGGCCCGCTGGTGGTCGGCCCGCAACCCGGGCGTCCGGGCCGTGGTGATGCTCCCGGACCAGGGCGACCGCTATCTCGACACGGTCTACGACGACAGCTGGCTGGACGCCGATCCCGTGCGCCGGGCCGACGGCGAACCGCGCGAGGTGAACCGGCCGGCCGGCGAGTCCTCGTGGACCTGGATGCGCTGGAACAGGCGCCGGCTGTCCGATGTCGCCGCCCCGCCGGGGCCCCGGCCGTGAACCGGACGCCGTCCGTGAGCACGGGACGCATCAAGGGTGCTCTCTCGCACAAGGCCCAGCGGCTCTACTACGGCCTGCCGGACGACCCGTCCGACCTGGCGGCGCTGCGGCTGATCAGCCGGGTCGACCGGGCCCACGTGGTGATGCTCGCCGAGCAGCGCATCATCCCGCCGGACCGGGCCGCCCGGCTGCTGCGCACGGTGTCCCGCGTCGAGGAGGAGGGCTTCGCCGCCGTCCTCTCCCGGCCCCGCCCGCGCGGCCTGTACCTGGCGTACGAGCAGGCGCTGAGCGAACTGTGCGGCTCCGAGACCGGAGGGCTGCTGCACACCGGCCGCTCCCGCAACGACCTGAACGCCACCACCACCCTGCTGGCCCTGCGCCGGCAGGGCATCGACCTGCTGGCCGGCGGATGCCGGCTGCTGACCACGCTGCTCGCCGCGGCCGGGAAGCACCTGGACGCGGTCATGGCGATCCACACGCACTACCAGCCCGCGATGCCGATCACCTACGGCTACTACCTCACGGGGGTGGCACTGGCGCTCCACCGTGACCTGGAACGCATAGCGCACGCGGTGGAGTCGATCCGGCGCTGCCCGCTCGGCGCGCACGCGGTGGCCGGCACCGACCTGGCGCTGAACACCGCGCGGACCGCGGCCCTTCTGGGCTTCGAGTCGGGCCCCCTGCACGCCGTCGACGCGATCGCCTCCCGGGACATCGCGCTGGACACCCTGGCCAACGCCGCGAACCTCGGTGTGACGGTGTCCCGCCTCGCCACCGACCTGCAGCTGTGGAGCACCTCCGAGCTGGGCTATCTGGACTTTCCGGACTGGCTGGTGGGCAGCTCCTCGGCCATGCCGCAGAAACGGAACGCGTTCCTGCTGGAATATCTCAAGGCCCGCCCCAGCCGGGTGGTGGGCGCCTGGGTCACGGCGGTCACCGCCAGCAAGTCGGTGCCGTTCACCAACTCCATCGAAGTGGGCACCGAGGCGATGGCCCCCGTCGAGACGGCCCTGCGCACCACCGACGACATCCTGGCGATGGCCGCCCTGGTGGTGTCCGGGGCCCGGCCCCGGGTGGACACCGCCTGGTCGGCCGCCGGCCAGGGCTTCGTCGACGCCACGGTCCTGGCCAACGAACTGGTCGGGCGCGGGGTGCCGTTCCGCGAGGCCCACGAACGGATCGGGGCGGCGGTGCTGGGAGCCATCGAGAACGGCGCCGGCTGGCCGCCGGAGGGACTGAGCCGGCCGGACCTGCGCGAGGTCGCGGACCGCGCCCGGTACGGCGGCGGCCCGGGCAGCCGGGAGGCGTCGCTCGCCGCGGCCCGGGAGCTCCGCCACGAGCTGCACCGGACTCTGGAGCGGATCCGCACCACCGAACGACTGGCCGCCGAACGGCTGCACCGGGCGAGTGAGGAACTCATCCATGGCTGAACTGCTGGTGTTCGTCGAGAGCAACACCACGGGCACCGGGCGGCTGTTCGCCGAGCGCGCCCGGGAACTGGGCCTGGTCCCGCACATGATCTGCGCGGACCCCGCCCGCTACCCCTATCTGAGCGAGCTGGACGTCCCCCACCACCGCTGCGCCACCGGCGATCCGGCCGCGGTGCTCGAACAGTGCCGGCGGCTGACCCGTGCGCACCGCATCGCGGGGGTGACCTCCAGCTCCGAGTACTCTGTCGGCACCGCCGCCACCGCGGCCCGGGCCCTCGGGCTGCCCGGACCGGACCCCGGGACACTGACGGCGGCCCGTGACAAGGCGGTCCAACGCCGGCGGTTCGCCGAACAGGGCGTGCCCTCCCCCGCGTTCCGTACGGCCGGGTCGCCGCGGGAGGCGGCGAAGGCCGCCGCCGAGCTGGGCCTGCCGGTCGTGGTCAAACCCCCGGGCCGGTCCGGGTCCCTCGGTGTACGGCGCTGCGACACCCTGGAGGCCGTCGCCGCGCACACCGCCCTGCTGCTCGCCACCACCGCGGACGAACGCGGCAACCCGCTGCCGGCTTCCGTGCTGGTCGAGACCTACCTGGACGGTCCCGAGTTCTCGGTGGAGATGTTCGACGGCGAGGTACGGGCCGTCGTCGGCAAGCACCTCGACCAGGCCCGCGGCTTCCTGGAGACCGGCCACGACGTGCCGGCGCCCGTCGACGACGCGACCCGTGCCCTGCTCTGCGACAGCGCCCGGGCCGCCCTGGCCGCACTCCGGCTGGGCTGGGGCGCCGCCCATGTCGAACTGCGCCTGGCGGGCGGCCGGGCCCAGGTGGTGGAGGTCAACCCGCGGCTGGCCGGCGGGATGATCCCGCAGGCCGTCCTGGCGGCCACCGGTCAGGACCTGATCACGGAACTGATGGCCCTGACCGCCGGACGTGTCCCGGCCCGCGCCCCGGCCCGCGCGGGCTGCGCGGCGATCCGGTTCGTGGTGCCCGGCGCCGACGGCGAGGTGCGCACCCTGCCGGACGTCGCGGCGGCCCGGCGGCTGCCCGGTGTGGTGGACGCGGCCGTCACGGCCCGGCCCGGGCAGCGCATCACCCGGCAGGGCACTTTCCTCGACCGGCTCGGCCACGTCGTGGCCGTCGGTGAGACGCCCCGGCAGGCGGCCGACCGCGCCGAACAGGCCGTACGGACACTGTCCGTCGGCATCAGCTCCGACGACCCGGGAGAGGCCCGCACATGACCACGTCGGCATCCGGCACCACGGTGTTGGAGGTGTCCGGGCCGGAGGCGCTGTCCTGCGGAGTCCGGGAACTGCTGGAGCCGTCGGGCGCGGTGGTCGTCCGCGGGGCGGGCGTCGACGGCGCCGACGCGCTGGCCGAGCTGGCCGACGGACTGGGGCTGGCCGCCCTGGACCAGCTGGAGCCGTTCGCCGCCCGGCAGCCGCTGGGCCGCGGGGTCTGGTCCCAGCCGGCCTGGCCCGGTACCTCCCCCATGTGCATGCACCATGAACTGGGCTGGCAGCGCCAGCCACCGCCGTTCCTGCTCGTCGCCTGTCTGCGGACGGCGGACTCGGGAGGGGCCACCGGCGTTGCCGACGGACGCGCGGTTCTGCCCCTGCTGCCGGACCGGATGACCGAACGGGCCGGCCGCAACGGCTGGACCCTGGTGCGGAGGTACACCGGCGGGCTGATCGGCATGTCCTGGCAGGACGCCTTCCCCGGGCTCGACGCCGCCGCGGTGGAGGCGTACGCGGCCGCCGAGGGCGTGGAGCTGACGTGGGACGACCGGGGTCTGGTCACCCGGCGCACCCGGCCGGCGATCCGGTCCACCGCACCGGACGGCCCACTCGCCTGGTCCAATCTGCTGGCGTTCTGCAGCGAGTGGACCATGGACCCACCGGTCCGCGACTACCTCGTCACCGCCCTCGGCCGGCCGGGGCTGCCGTTCGAGACGTGCTACGGCGACGGCGAGCCGTTCACCAAGGCCGACGTGGACACGGTGAACGCCGCGTACGACCGTGCCGCGGCCCGGATCCACTGGCAGGCCGGGGACGTACTGCTCCTGGACAACATCCGCACCGCCCACAGCATGGAACCCGCCACCGGCGACCGCAGGACGGCGGTCCTGCACGCCGGCCCGGCATCCGCCGGCCGACCCTGAAGGGGCCACCGATGTCCGCCCTGACCCAGATATCGCGCCGGCCCGCCCCGGAGCCGACCCGGCCCCGGCGCCGGTCCCGGACGCCCGCCTGGATCATGCTGGCGCTCCTGCTGCTCACGGGCGTCGCTGCCGTCCTGCCCCTCGACCCGTCTTCCGCCCGGTCCGGTTCGGCGCCGGCGACCCGGTTCTCGGCTCAGCGCGCCCTCACCGCCCTGGACGGCATAGCCACCGAGCCGCACCCGAGCGGCTCGCCGGCCCAGGCGAAGGTCCGCGCCTATCTCCTCGGCCGGCTCCGGGACGCCGGGACGTCGCCCCGCGAGCTGGCCCGGGTCGCCGGCCGGACCTCGGCGGGCGTCACCTCGGCCGGGCGGGTCACCGACATCTACGCCACCGTCCCCGGCACCCGGCCCACCGGCACGGTACTGCTGGTGGCCCACTACGACTCGGTCCCGACCGGCCCCGGCGCCTCGGACGACGGCTCCAACGTCGCCGCCGTGCTGGAGATCCTCCGGGTGCTGCGCAGCGGCCCCCGCCCGCGCAACGACATCGGCATCCTGCTCACCGACGGCGAGGAACAGGGGCTGCTGGGCGCACAGGCCTTCGTCGACTCGGGCGTCGCGGGCGATCCACGGCGCGTGGTCGCGGTCAACCTGGAGGCACGCGGGACCTCGGGGCCGGCGGTGCTGTTCCAGACCGTGGGCGGCGGACTCGCGCCCGCCGTACGGGCATCCGGTGCGTACACCACCTCGCTCGCCGACGAGATCTTCGGCATGCTGCCCAACGACACCGACCTCACCGCGCTCGGCGAGGCCGGCGTGCGCGGCCTGAACTTCGCGTTCTTCCAGGGCGCCCCGGACTACCACACCCCGCACGACTCCATCGACCACGTCAGCGGGGCCAGCGTGCAGAGCATGGGCGACGCCGCGCTCGGCGCCGTCCGGCAGCTGGCCGGGGCCGACCTGACCGCGGGCCGGAGCAGGACCACCTATTTCGCGGTGTTCGGGACCGTGCTGTCGTACCCGGAACGACTGGTCCTGCCGCTCGCCTGCCTGGCCGGGCTGTGCTGGGTGCTGCTGCTGTGGCGGGGACGCCGCCGGGGGCTCTGCGCGCGCGGCACCGCCCGGACGGCCGCGACCCTGCCGCTGGCCCTGCTGGCCGCGGCGGCGGCCGGCTTCGGCGGCTGGTGGGTGCTGAGCCTGCTCCGCCCGGAGTTCGCGCTCACCGCGGGTGCCGTCTACCGGCCGGGCCGCTATCTGCTCGGGGAATCGCTGCTGCTTCTGGTGGCCCTGACCGGCTGGTACCGCCTGCTGCGCCGGCGGGTGTCGGCCCTCGACGTCGCCATGGGCGTGCTCGGCTGGTTCTGGGCGCTGGGCGCGCTGTGCGCGGTACTGCTGCCCGGCGGCAGCTATCTGTTCACCTGGCCCGCGCTGATCGGGACGGCCGCGGTCGCCGCGGCCGTCCGGCTGACGGACGAGGACTCCTGCTGGCGTACGGCGGCGGCCGCGGCGGCGGCCGTACCGGCGATGGCGCTCGTGCTGCCGCTGACCATCCTGCTGCTGCCCGCCCTGGGCCTGTCCCTGACGGTCGCTCCGCTGGTCCTGGCGGCGCTGCTGGGGGCGCTGGCGCTCACCCTGTTCGAACCGCTGCCGTCCCGCCGGGCGCTGACCGCGGCGATGGCGGCGCTCGCCGTCCTCGCGGTGGGCACGGTCGGGGTCGGCAGCGCCCTCGACGGCTACAGCGGCCGGCAGCCGCGTGCGGTCAGCCTCGGCTATGTCCTGGACGCGGACACCAAACACGCCACCTGGGTCAGCGAGGGCGGCCCGGAACAGCCCGTCGTCGGCCGCCTCCTGACGGACGGCCGGGTGTCCCTCGGCGACCGGATACCGCTGCTGCGCGGACTGGACCTGTACGGCGGGACGGCACGGGCGGCCGCGCTGGAGGCGCCGCGCACCGAGCGGGTCTCCGCCACCGAGCGGGACGGGGTGCGGACCGTGCGGGCCCGGCTGCGGGTACCGGCAGGCACCCACCAGATCGTGCTCTACGCCGACACCGCCCGTGCCCGGATCGCCGGCGCCGACCTGGACGGCGCCCGGGCCGCGGGCGGCCGCAACCTCCCGGCCGCGGACGGCGACTGGCGCTGGACGGCGACCTACGCGGCACCGGCCCCGGGCGGCGTGGACCTGACCGTCCGCTTCCGCGGCGCGGGAGCGCTGCGCCTGCGGGTGGTGGCCGTCTCGGCCGGCCTGCCCGCCGGGGCCGGGGCGCCCGCCCTCCCCTCCGACGTGAGCTGGGCGGGATGGCCGTCGGTCGCCGGGCAGACCCTGGTGGTGCGCACCCTCACGCTCTGACCGGGGTGCCGCTGTCACGTCAAGAAGGGACTGCCCGGTGCCGTCCGCGCGGGGCCACGCTTCGTCCATGGACTCCGAAAACCAGTCATCCGCCGCTCTCGCGGAGACCGGTGGCGCGCATCAGGCCGCCGGCAGCAGATCCGCCCCCGAGCGCCGCCGCCCCGGGCGCGGGCAGACCGTCGCACTGGTCCTGCTCTCGCTCGCGGTGACCGGGATCCTCGTCTCCGTCTGGTCGCGGTACATCACCTTCGACTCCGCCAGGAGCAGGCTCTCCCCCGCGGAGCATCCTCTCTTCTTCCCCATCCTGATGATCCACATCGTCGGCTCGACGGTGGCGATCATCACCTGCGTCCTGCAGGTGTGGCCCTCGCTGCGCCGGCGCAGGCCCCACATCCACCGGATCTCCGGCCGCCTGTACGTCTTCGCCGGCATCTACCCGGCCGCGGTGAGCGCGCTGGTGCTCACCTTCGTCTGGCCGTACGCCCCGTTGAACGCCTTCAGCGACACCCTCACGTCGGTCCTGTGGCTGTCCACCACCACCTACGGATTCGTACTGGCCCGGCAGGGGCGGACCGCCGACCACCGCCGCTGGATGCTGCGCAGCTTCGCCCTGACCATGAGCGTCATCAGCAACACGATCCTCATCATCCCGATCGGCTGGTTCGTCAAGCCGCTGCTCCACTCGCACTTCGCCGGGAACGAGGACGTGATGTTCCAGGTGTGGTCCGGCCTCGACGTGTGGCTGGGCTGGACGGTCGCCCTGCTCCTGGTCGAGTGGTGGCTGGAGCGCGAACAGCTGCGCCGCTCCGCGCGGCGGGCCGCGGCACGCAAGGCGCGCGCGTACGACGGCGGTGAGCGCACCGACGGCGTGACCGTGGCCGAGGTGCCCGGGTGACGCGGCCTCGGCCGGCGGACGGAACGGAGGCCGGGTCCCCTGCGGGGCCCGGCCTCTTCTCGTACGTTCTCACTCCCCTGCTTCGAACTCCTCCAGCAGCCCGGCCAGCGGGTCCTGCGCCGCCTGCGCGACGATCCGGTCGACGAGTTTGTGCAGCGGGAAGTCCTCCAGGAAGACCGTGATGGGCGCCTCGATGCCGTGTTCGTCCCGGATCCGGCCGACCAGGGTGACGGCCGCCAGCGAGTCGCCGCCCGCCTCGAAGTAGGTGCGGCCGAAATCCTGCGGTCCGTCCAGGCCCAGCGTCTCGACGAGCATGCGGGCGAGCGCCGCCTCAAGAGCGCCGGCCGGCCGCTTCGGCGAGGTGTCCGGCTCCGGCCGTGCCGGGCCGGAGGCGTCCCCGTCCGGTCCGGTGGTCCGGTGCAGCGCTCCCAGTGCCTCCCCGGAGAACACCCGGGCCGGCCGGGCGGTACGGCGGCCGACGCCGGGGCGGGGCTGCGGGGCCTCCTCCAGCACGACGTGCACGTTGGTGCCGCCGATGCCGACGGAGCTGACGCCCGCCAGGCGGGGCCCGCCTTCCTGGACGGTCCACGGCTCGGCGGCGGTGGGCAGCCGGAACGGCGTGTCCGCCATGCCGAGTTCCGGATGCGGCCGGGTGACCCCCGCGCTGGGCACGAGCGTCCGCCGCTGCAGCATCAGCACCGTCTTGACCAGGGCCGCCACGCCCGCGGCGGCGTCCAGGTGACCGATGTTGGCCTTCACCGAGCCGAGCGCGATCCGGCCGGTGCCCGCCGCCGCGAACGCCGCGGCGGCCGCGGCGAGTTCCACCCGGTCCCCCAGCTTCGTGCCGGTGCCGTGCGCCTCCAGGTACTGGGCCCGGGCGGGGTCGAGGCCGGCGGCCGCCCACGCCTCGGTGATGGCGGCCGTCTGGCCCGCCACCCCCGGAGCGGTGAAACCCACCTTCCCGGCGCCGTCGTTGGTGACGGCCGAACCACGGATCACGGCACGCACCGGGTCCCCGTCGGCCAGCGCGTCCTCCAGCCGCCGCAGGACCACCAGGCCCACGCCGTTGCCCGGCACCGTGCCCGCCGCCTCCGGCGCGAACGGCAGACAGCGACCGTCCGGCGAGAAGATCCCGCCCTTGCGGTACAGATATCCGCGCGGGCGTACCGCGTCCAGGGCCACCCCGCCGGCCAGTGCCGTGTCGCATTCGCCGAGCAGCAGTGCCTGGACGGCGAGATGGACGGCGGTCAGGGACGTGGAGCAGGCCGTCTGCACACCGATGCTCGGGCCGTCCAGGCCGAGCCGGTAGGAGATCCAGGGGGCCAGGAACTCCCGGTCGGTGAGGATCCGGACCTGCAGTTCGCCCAGTGTGGCCGCCAGCCGTTCGTCGTCGTGCGCGGCGAGCATGTGCTCGGTGAGGCCGCCGCCCGCGTAGACGCCGGTCCGGGCCGGCGGGGTGCGCGGGTCGTGGCCCGCGTCCTGCAGGGCCGACCAGGCCGTCTGCAACAGCAGCCGGTGCTGCGGGTCGAGGGCCGCCGCCTCGGAACGGTTGAACCCGAAGTGCCGGAAGTCGAAGCGGTCGGCGTCCGGAAGCCAGCCCTTGGTACGTACGTACTCGGGGCGGCGCAGTTCGTCGCCCGGCACTTCGGCGGCGAGCAGCTCGTCCTTGTCGAAGTCGGTGAGTGTGCGACGGCCGTCGCGCAGGGCGCCCCAGTACCGGTCGAGGTCGGGGGCACCGGGGAAGCGGCCGCTCACACCGGTGATCGCAACGGCGTCGGCGCCGTGGGTGGGGTCATCGGTCATGGCGTGGTGTCCCTCCGGTTCGGGTGGTCCGGCGGGCATGTGCGCCCGCCGTCCGGGTGCGCCGGGCCCGGCCGCGCCGGGCCGCCTCGGTGGTGGCCACCGGTGCGGGCCCGGTGCCGGCCCGGTCGAGATGGGCGGCCAGGGAGGCGACGGTCGGGTGCCGGAACAGGTCGACGAGCACCAGAGCCTGATCCGCTCCGTCCGCGCGCAGTGCGCCCAGGACGGCAAGCAGCCGTACGGAGTTGCCGCCGGCGTCGAAGAAGTTCTCGTGGGCGCCGATCCGGTCGTGGCCCAGGACGCGGGCCCACACGGCGGCCACCCGGCGCTCCGTCGGCGTGGCGGGCGCCGTGCCGGGCGTCGCCGGCCGTTCGTCGAGGCCGGCCGGATCGGGCAGCCGGGCGCGGTCGATCTTCCCGGAGCGGTTGACGGGCATGGTGTCGAGCCGGACGAACCGCTCGGGCACCATGTAGCCGGGCAGCCGGTCCAGCAGGTGAGCCCGCAGTTCGCCGCCGTCCGGGCCATCGGCGTCGACGGCCACGACGTAGGCGACCAGATGCCGGTCGGTCACCGGGCCGCACACCGCCGCGGCCGCGATCGCGACCCCGGGATGAGCGGCCAGCGCACTCTCGATCTCGCCGAGTTCGATACGGAAACCGCGCACCTTGACCTGTGCGTCGGTCCGCCCGAGATAGGACAGCACCCCGTCGGCGTCCCGGCGGCCGAGGTCACCGGTCCGGTACATCCGGGCGCCGGGCGGCCCGTACGGATCCGGCACGAACCGCTCCGCCGTCATGCCGGGCCGGCCCGCGTAGCCCCGGCCGAGAGAGGCCCCGGCCACATAGACCTCGCCGGTGGCGCCGGTCGGCACCGGCCGCAGCCGGGTGTCCAGCACGTGGACCCGGGCCCCCGGCACCGGGCGGCCGATCACCACCGGCTCACCGGGCCGGAGTTCGGCGAGCGTGGCGTAGACGGCCGCCTCGCTGGGCCCGTACGCGTCCAGCACCCGGCGGCCCGGCGCCGCCCAGCGCTCGACCAGCTCGGCGGGGACCGCCTCGCCGCCGAACGCGACCGTCCGCAGGTCGGGCAGGCCGAGGCCGCCGTCGTACGGCACCGACAGGGCGGCCGACGGCGGCAGGAAGACGTAGCCGATCCGGGAGTCGCGCAACCGGGCGAGCAGGTCCTCGCCGAGTCGCTCCTGCGCCGCCGCCACGTGCAGCTCGGCGCCCGCGGTCCAGGCGAAGAAGAGGTCCGACACGGCCACGTCGAAGCCGAAGTTGACGTACTGCAGCACCCGGTCCCCCGGGCCCACCGCAAAGGCCGGGCCCACCGCGAGGCACAGGTTGGCGAGCGCACGGTGCTCGACGGCCACGCCCTTGGGGGTGCCGGTGGAGCCGGACGTGTACAGGACGTACGCCAGATCGGACGGGCCGGGCCGATGGGCCGTTGCGGACTCCGCCGCCGGGCAGTCCGTGCCGTCGCAGTCCTCCGCACGGTCCACGCGCAGTACGGGGATCCCTAGTTCCGCGGCCGTCCCGGCCGTCCCGGCGGATGCCAGCAGCAGGCGGGCGCCCGAGTCCTGGACCATGTACGACAGCCGGGCGGTGGGGTGCCCCGGGTCCAGCGGCACGTACGCCCCGCCGGCCCGCAGCACGGCGAGCGCCGCCACTCCCATCTCCGCGGACCGGGGCAGCAGCAGCGCCACCGGCACCTCGGGACGCACCCCGGCCGCACGCAGCCGCCGGGCCAGGGTGTCGGCCCGTGCCAGCAGTTCCCGGTAGGTGAGCACGGTCTCGCCGCACACCAGCGCCGGGGCGTCGGGACGGGCGGCGGCCTGCCGGGCCACCAGGTCGGGGACGAGTGCCCAGGGCGCGGCCTGCGCGGTGCGGTCGGCGGCGCGCAGGACGCCCGCGAGCTCCTCGCCGGAGAGCAGGGCGGCCGCGTCGACGGGGGCGTCGGGCGCGGCCAGCAGACCGTCCAGCAGGGTGCGGAAGTTGTCCGCCCAACAGCGCACCGTGTCCGGGTCGAAGACGTCGCTGGAGTAGATGAACTGCGCGACCAGCTCCTCGCCCCAGCGTTCCACGTACAGCAGCAGATCGAACTTGGCGACCGGCAGCTGCAGCGGAATCCGGCGTACCTGCGCACCGGGCAGGTCGAGGACCATCTCGGTGTCGTCGTCGTAGGCGAACATCACCTGGACCAGCGGCTCCTGGCCGGGTACCCGCTCGGGGGCGACGGCGTCCACGACGGCCTCGAAGGGCGCGTCCTGGTATGCCTGGCCGGCCAGCAGCCGGGCCCGCACCCGGCCGATCAACCCGGTGTAGGTCACCTGTGCGGACAGGTCGGCCCGCACCGCGAGGGTGTTGGTGAGCATGCCCACCATGTCCTGCAGTTCGGGGCGGTCACGGCCGGACACGGGAACGCCGATGACCAGATCGGTGCGGCCGGACAGCCGGCCGAGGAAGGCCGCGAAGGCCGCGAACAGTGCCATGAACGGGGTGCCGCCGGATTGCCGTGCCACCTGGGACAGCCGGTTGCGCAGCTCCGGCGGGAGCACGAACTGCTCGACTCCGCCGTCGACCGTGCGGGCGGGCGGCGGCAGCCGGTCCGCGGGCGGCGCCGAGGTGGCCGGGGCGCCGCGCAGGGTGTCCGCCCAGTGCGCCACGGCCGCGGCGTACTCCCCGGTGGCCAGCCGTTCGCGCTGCCAGCCGGCGAGGTCGGGGTACTGCAGCTGCGGTCCGGGCGGCACCCAGGGCGCGCCGGCGGCGTGGGCGGCGTAGGCGGCGGACAGTTCACGCAGCATCAGTTGCAGCGACCAGCCGTCGCAGACGATGTGGTGGGCGACGAGCAGGATGTGGTGGGTGCCGTCCGCCGCCTTGTACACCGTGCACCGCAGCAGCGGCCCGGTGGCGGTGTCGAAGGGCCGGGCGGCGTCCGCGAGCATGCGCTCGCGGACCTCGGCGGCCGCTGCCCCCGCCTCGAAACGCACCGCCGCCCGCGCCTCGGCGGCGACCAGCTGCACGGGTTCGCCGTCCGCCCCCGGCCCAAAGACGGTCCGCAGCGACTCGTGCCGGTCAACGAGCGAGTCCAGGGCCCGGGTGAGAGCGGCCGGGTCGAAGGGGCCGCGCACCCGGAATGCGGCGGGCACGTTGTACTGCGCGGTACCGGGGAACAGCCGGTCCAGGACCAGTAGCCGGGCCTGTGTCGGCGACACGGGGAACTCGTAGATCACTTCCGTCCTCCAGCGGTGGGGTACGCCGGGCGGCTCACGGCCGTCCGCCTGCGGCCGGACGGGCCCGCAGTTCCGTCTCGATCGCGGCCGCGACCCGGGGCGCGAACCGGGGGGCCAGGACCTGCTCGTGCGAGCAGGGCAGCTCCATCACCTCGACCTCGCGCACCGCCCGCCGCCAGCGGGCCGCCTTCTGCGCGGTCGGCGGCAGCCCGGGTTCGTCGCCGGCGCTGACCAGCAGGACACGGCCGTCGTAGCGGGGCGGGCGCCAGCCGAGGCTGAGGCGGATGTGGCGGGCGCGCAGCGGCAGCAGGACCGCGAGCCGCTGGGGGTCGACGCCCGCGAACGGGCCGTCGGGAGCAGACAGCCGCAGGAGGACACGGTCGGCGTCCACCCGGCCGGCCGGCTGCGGTTCGGTCGGCGCGGTGTGCAGCAGCAGCTGCTTCAGCGTGTCCTGGTCGACCTCGTCGGTGTCCCACGCCGGTACGGTGGTGTCCGGGTCCGCCGGTACGCAGTCGAGGACCGCGGTGAGGGCCACCTCCTGGCCCTCGGCGCGCAGCCGGCCTGCCAGTTCGGCCGCGAGGATGCCCCCGAACGAGTATCCGGCCAGCGCGTACGGACCGTGCGGCTGCAGGGCGCGGATCCGTGTGAGGCAGTCGTCGGTGATCTCGGCGATGTCGGCCGGCAGTGCGGCGGCCGGATCGCTCAGCAGTGGGGACTGCAGTGCGTGCACGGGCCGTCCGGGGTCGAGCCCCGGCAGCAGGGTGGCGTACGACCAGGCCATGCCGAGCCCGTAGTGCAGGCAGAACAGGGCGGGCCGGCCGTCGCCCTCGCGCAGGGTGAGGACGGGGTCGAGGCCGCGCAGCGGCGACGCCCCGCGGCCCCGCTCCAGCCGCCGGGCGAGGGCGGCCGGGGTGGCGTCGGTGAACAGCGCGCCCACCGGTATCCGGGTGCCGAACTCCGCCTCGATCCGGGCGGCCAGCCGCAGGCCCAGCAGCGAGTGCCCGCCGGCCGCGAAGAAGTCCGTGTCGCCGTGGACCGCCGGCAGGTCGAGGACCTCGGCGAAGAGCTTGCACAGGAGCCGTTCCCGGTCGCTGCCGGGGGGCGCCGCCGGGCCGGGAGCCGGGGCCGGTTCGGGAAGTGCCTCCCGGTCGAGTTTGCCGTGCGCGGTGAGCGGGATCCGGTCGAGCCGCGTCCACAGCGACGGCAGCAGCTGCTCCGGCAGCAGCCGCCGGGCCCGGCCGCGCACCTCGTCGACGGTGGTGCCGGCGGCCAGCAGCAGATGGGCGGCGAGCCGTTTGCCGCCGCCCGGATCGGCCCGGACCGTCACGACGGCCTGCCGCACCCCGTCGACGCCCCGCAGGACGGCCTCCACCCCGGCCGGTTCGATCCGGAAGCCCCGCACCTTGACCTGGGCGTCCGCCCGTCCCGCGAAGAGCAGCGTGCCGTCGGTGGCGAACCGGGCGAGGTCCCCGGTGCGGTACATCCGGGTGCCCGGCGGGCCGTAGGGGTCGGGGACGAACCGGGCGGCGGTCGCGGCGGGGCGGCCGAGGTAGCCGCAGGCCAGCCCACCGCCCGCGAGATACAGCTCGCCGGTGGTACCGGTGGGGGCCGGGCGCAGCCGGCCGTCGAGGACGTATGCGCGGGTGTTGTCCAGGGGCCGTCCGATGGGCAGCGGCCCGGCCGGCACGGCGGTCACCCGGTGGGCGGTGGCGAACACGGTGGTCTCGGTGGGCCCGTAGCCGTTGACGACCACGATGTCCGGGCAGACGGCGAGGACCTGGCGTACGGCCTGCGGCGGCACCACGTCGCCGCCGGCCCACACCTCGTCGAGCCCGGCCAGCGCGCCGGGGGCCAGGTCGGCCACCGTGCGGAAGAGTTCCGCGGTCAGCCACAGCGCGGTGATCCGGTGCCGCCCCAGGGTCCGGCGCAGCTCCGCGGGCACGACGCCGGGTCCGACGACGACCGTGCCGCCGGTCAGCAGGGGCACCCACACCTCGTAGGTGGCCGCGTCGAAGGTGTGGGCGCTGTGGAAGAGCACCCTGCGGTGAGCGGCGAACCTCTCGTCGCCGGCCAGCTCCACGACGGCGCGGTGCGGAGTGAGCACCCCCTTGGGTTCGCCGGTGGAGCCCGAGGTGTACATCAGGCAGGCGGGCGCGTCGGGATGCGGCCGCAGGGCCGGCGCGGCCTCGGCACCGGTCGTGGTGACGGCGACCGCCCGGGCGCCCGCCGGCAGCCACGGCGGTGCGGTGCCGTCGGCGGTCACCACGAGCCGTGCCCCGCAGTCACGCAGCAGCCCGGTCAGCCGGGCCGGGGGGTGCGCCGGATCCAGCGGTACGTAGTACCCGCCCGTCAGCAGCACGGCCAGTTGGGCGGTCACCAGCCCGGCCGACCTCGGCAGCAGCAGCGCGACCGGGGCGCCGGGGGCGGCTCCGGCCGCCGTCAGCCCGGCGGCCAGCCGCCGGGCGGCCGCTGCCAGCGCGGCGTAGGAGAGGGTGTTGTCCGGCGACTCGACGGCCGGCGCGTCCGGGGTCCGGGCGGCCTGGGCCGCGAACCGCTCCGGGACGGACCGCAAGGGCGCCGTCCGGCGCCGGCCGCGGCCCGCCGCCAGCAGCCGCTCCCGCTCGCCCTCGGGCAGCACGTCGATCCCATCGGCGGGTCGTCCGAGGGCGCCTTCGGCGGTCAGCGCCTCGAACGCCGCCGTCAGCCGGGCGAGGGGCGCGGCGCCGTCGGCGTCCGGTGGGTGGCCGAGCCGCAGCAGCCAGCGCTCACCGGCCACCACCGCGAGCGACCACGGATAGTGCGTGGCGTCCGCCGTGGCGACCAGCCGCAGCCGGCCGCCGGGGGCGAGGGCGCCCCGCGGGAAGTTCTCGAAGGCCAGGACGGTGTCGAACAGCTCACCGGCCCCCGCGTCCCGGGCCACGTCGACCAGCCGCGCCGTGTGATGAGGCGTCAGGCTCTGCTGCTCCCGCTGGATCCGCCGCAGCAGGTCTCCCGTCGGCTCCCCGGGGCGCAGCCGCACCCGTACCGGCAGGGTGTTGAGGAAGAGCCCGACCATGGTCTCCACGCCCGGCAGCTGGGCCGGCCGCCCGGACACCACCCCGCCGAAGACCACGTCGTCCAGGCCGGTACCGCGGGCCAGCACCAAGGCCCAGGCGACCTGGGCCACGGTGCCCGGCGTGACCCCCGCCTCCCGGGCGGTACGCGCCAGGGCCGTGCTGAGCCGCGCGGACAGCCGTTCCTCGCGGCAGTCCGCGACGGCGCCGCCGCGAAACGCACCGCGGCCCGGTCCCAGCAGTGTCGGCGCGGCCAGACCCGCCAGCGCGTCGCGCCAGGCGGCGCGTGCCGCGGTCGGGTCCTGGCCGCGCAGCCAGCTCAGGTAGTCGCGGTACGGGACGGCCGCCGCAAGCACGTCCTCGCCGCTCTCGTAGAGCGTGTCCAGTTCCTGGGCGAGGACCGGCACGGACCAGCCGTCGAGGAGTATGTGGTGGAGCGTCAGCACCAGTTCCGTGCGGTCGTCCCGGCGTACCAGCAGACAGCGCAGCAGGGGCGGCCGGGAGACGTCGAAGCGGCTGAGCCGGTCGGCGGCGAGCAGCCGCTCCAGCTCCGCGTCGGCCGCGCCGGGGGCACGGCCGGTGAGATCGGCCTCCAGCCAGGGCACCTCGGCCCGGTGCGGGATCAGCTGCACGGGCTGGTCGAGTCCCCTGTGCCGGAAGCAGGCCCGCAGGTTCGGGTGGCGGCGCAGCAGCGCGGCCACGGCCTCGCGCAGCGCGGGTACCCGGACGGGCCCGGTCAGCTCGAACCGGACCTGGACCAGGTAGGGGTCGACTCCGTCCGCGGTCAGCTCGGCGTGGAAGAACAGGCCCTGCTGGGCGGGCGAGAGCGGCAGGATGTCGGCTATGGCGCGGCTCACAGCTCCTCCTGCAGCAGGTCGAGCTGGTCCTGGGAGAGTTCGACCAGCGGGAAGTCGGAGGCGGTGAAGCCGCCTGCTTCCCGGTCCGAGGCGTGGTCCGCGAGCACGCCGAGCGCGTCGGACCACAGCCGCGCGAGCCGGCGCACCTGCGCGCCGTCGATCGTGGCGTCGTCGTAGGTCCAGCTCGCCGTCAGCCCCGTCCCGTCGGCGACGGCGTCCACCTCGACCGTGTGGGCGGCCGGCATGCCGGCGCTGTCCAGCAGTTCGAAACCGGCCGGGGTGCCGTCGGGGATCCGGCCGAGGTAGTTGAAACGCAGGTCCGGGTGGGGCAGCGGGCTCAGCCGGGCCGTGCCCTCGGGGCTCAGATGGCGCAGCAGTCCCCAGCCGAGGCCGCCGCCGGGGGTCTTGCGCAGCCGCTCCTTGACCTCCTTCAGCGCGAGCCCCGCGGACTCGCCGCCGGACCAGAAGCCTTCGGCGTCGGTCAGGTCGAGCAGCACCGGGTGCAGTGTGGTGAACCATCCGACGGTCCCGGACACGTCGGCCTGGTCGGTGAACTCCGTGCGGCCGTGGCCCTCCAGGTCCACCAGCAGGCCCGGTCCGCCGCCGCGCCAGCGCACACCGGCCGCGGTGAGCGCGGTGAGCAGGACGGCGTCGGGTCCGCAGTGGAACGCGGCGGGCAGGGCGCCGAGCAGGGTGTCGCTCAGGGCGGCCGGCAGCCGCACAGTGTGCGTGACGCGTCGTCCGGCTGACGGCCGGCCGTCCGTCAGCCGGGCTTCGGGGCGGCTCAGTGTCGCTTCCCACCAGGGGAGTTCGGCGGTGCGGCGGCCGGCCTCGCGGTACAGCAGTCCGCCCCAGCGGCGCATGGACGTACGGGGAGCGGTGGCCGGTTCCCGGCCGGCCAGCAGTTCCGCGAGTTCGGCGGCGATGATCCGCAACGACACCCCGTCCACGGCCAGGTGGTGCAGCGTCAGCAACAGCCGGCCGGTGCCGGCCGGTCCGCGGTCGTACCAGACGCCGTCGAGCATCCGGCCGCCGGCGGGGTCGAGGTCCGGCTGTGCCGCGGCGGCGCGCGCGGCGGTGGTCACGGCGTCCTGCGGCCGGTCCGCCGCGGCCACCCGGCGGCTCAGCGCGGGTCCCGCGTCGGCGGCGGGCGGCGCGTACAGCTGCCAGTTGCCGTCGCCCGGGACGAGCCGCATCCGCAGGGCCGCATGGCGTTCGCGCAGCCGGCCCAGTGCGGCCTCGACCCGGGCCGCGTCGGTGCCGGGCGGGGTGGGCAGCAGCACGCTCATGGCGAAGGTGTCCGGGCTGCCGCCCCGCTCACGCCACCAGTGCATCAACGGGGTGAGCGGCACCGGCCCGGTCCCGTCGTCGTCGGCGGCGGCCGGTCCGGCGGTGCGGGCCAGCTCCGCGAGCCGGGCGGGGGTGCGGGCCGTGAAGACGTCGGCGGGGGTGAAGCGCAGCCCTTCGGCGGCGGCCCGGCCGGCCAGCTGGATGGCCATGACGCTGTCGCCGCCCAGGGCGAAGAAGTCGCCTTCGGCGGACACCTCGCGGCCGCCGAGGAGCTCGGTGCACAGGGCGCACAGCACGGCCTCGTCCGCGGTGGCCGCGCCGCGCCCCGGCCGGCCGGCCGGTGCCGTGGCCGGGGCGTCGGGCAGTGCCGCCCGGTCGATCTTGCCGGAGGGGGTGAGCGGGACCGTGTCGATCGCGACGTAGGCCGCCGGCACCATCGCCGCGGGCAGCCGGGCGGCCGCGTGCTCCCGCAGGGCGTCGCCGTCCACGGTCCGCTCCGGGCGCGGCACGATGTGCGCGACCAGTCCGCGCTCCCGCAGGGACACCACCGCCCGCTCCACGCAGGGGTGTTCGGCGAGCCGGGCCTCGATCTCCCCCAGTTCGACGCGCAGTCCGTTCACCTTCAGCTGGTCGTCGGCCCGGCCGAGGAAGTCCAGCTGGCCGTCCGGGCGGAGGCGGGCCAGGTCGCCGGTGCGGTACATCCGGCTGCCGGGCGGACCGTACGGATCGGCGACGAACCGCTGCGCGCTCTGCCCGGGGCGGCCCAGATAGCCGTGGGCCAGTCCGTCCCCGGAAAGGTACAGCTCGCCCTGGACGCCGACCGGTGCCGGTCGCAGCAGAGGGTCGAGGACCTGGACGCGCGCGCCGGGCAGGGGCCGGCCGATGGGGGGTCTGGTGCCGTCGCCGGGCAGCGGGTCCGAGAGGGTGATGCCGACGGTGGCCTCGGTCGGTCCGTAGGCGTTGAGGACCCGGCGCCCGTGCGCCGCCCAGCGGGCGGGCAGCCCGGGTGGGCAGGTCTCGGCCCCGGTGGCCAGGGTCCGCAGTTGCGGCAGGTCCTTTGCCGGGGTGTGGGCGAGCAGGGCGGGAGGCAGCAGGGCGGCGGTGACACGGCGTTCGCGCAGCACCTCGGCCAGCGCCTCCCCGGCGAGCGGCCCGGGCGGCGGGACGACCAGGGTGGCGCCGGCGTGGAACGCCATGGCCAGCTCCGCCAGGCAGATGTCGAAGGCGGGCGAGCCGGCCTGCAGCACCCGGCTTGCGGCGTCGATGCCGAGTCCGGCCGCGAATCCCTCGGCGAGCGCGGCGACCCCGCGGTGGCCGACCACGACGCCCTTGGGCCGGCCGGTGGAACCGGAGGTGTAGATGACGTAGGCGGCCTCGTCGGGGGCGGCGGTACGGGCGGGCAGCGGATCCCCGTCGTAGGCGCGGCCGTCGAGCGGCAGGACGGGCAGGCCGTCCGCCGCGTAGGGCGGGCGGTCCGTGCCGGCGGGGGTGATCAGGGCCGCCGGCTCCGCCTCCTGGAGGATGAGCCGGATCCGTTCGGCGGGATGGGCCGGGTCCACCGGCAGATGGGCGGCGCCCGTGTACTGCACCGCCAGCGCCGACACCACGGCCTGCGCCGAGCGGGGCAGCGCGAGAGCGACGATGCGGCCGGGGCCGGCGCCCAGCGCGCGCAGCCGCCCGGCGAGGCGGGCGACCCGGTCGGCCAGTTGGGCGTAGCTCAGTACCTCGTCGCCGGAGTCGAGGGCCGGGGCGTCGGGGGTGCGGGCCGCCTGCCGGGCCAGGAGGCCGGGCAGGGTGAGGGGGGCCGGTCCGGGCCGGGCCGCCGCGAGCGGCCCGGCGTGGCCGGCGGGCACCGGGTGGTGTGCGGTGAGGGGCGCGTCGGGGTCGGTCACCAGGCTGGTCAGCATCGCCCTGAACCCCGCCGCCCAGTGCCGCACCACCGCGGGGTCGTAGCGGTCGGTGCGTACTTCCAGGGTTCCGGCGAAGCCGTCGTCGGCGTCCTGGACGATGCCGACGAGGTCGTGCTCGCCTCCGGTGTGGATGCGTTCGGGCTCGGAGAACTCCCGCAGCCGGCGGACGCTCTCCTGACGCGGCAGGTACATGAACACCCACTGGAACAGCGGTGACTGCCCGGCGTCGCGCCGCGGCGCGGTACGGGCCACGATCCGGCCGACGGGCACCTCGGCGTGGCCGAGCACCTGCGGGAAGTCGGCCGCGAAGCGGGTGAGCAGGGAGGTGAAGGACTCGCCGGGGCCGAACCGCCAGCGGGTGGGCACGGCGTTCATCACGTAGCCGATGACCCGCTCCAGGCCCTTGGCCGAGCGGTTGGCGGTGGGGGTGCCGAGGATCAGGTCGCGGCGCCCGCCGAGCCGGGCCGCGAACGCGGCGAAGGCCGAGATCAGCACGCCGTAGACGGTGGTGCCGTGCCGGCGGGCGAGGTCCCGTACCGCCTGTGCGGTGCGGGCGTCCGTGTGGAAGGGCAGCTGGGCGATGCCGAAGTTCGCCCCGGTGCCGAACGCCCCGGGCACTTGCAGCGGTTCGGGCAGGTCGGCGAGGTAGCGCTCCCAGAAGTCCAGCCGGGCGTCGAACACTCCGGACTCCTGCAGTTCCCGCTGCCAGTCGGCGAAGTCCGCGTACTGGATCGCGGGCGGCCCGGGCGGCTCGGTGCCGTCGCGGACCGCCCGGTAGGCGTCGGCGAACTCCGTGTGCAGGACGTCGAAGGACCACCAGTCGGTGACGATGTGGTGCAGGGCCAGCAACAGGGTGGACCGCCCGTCGCCGCGGGTGACGAACAGCCCCCGGATCAGCCGTTGTCCGCCGCCCAGCCAAAAGGGGCGGCGGCGGAACTCCTCGGCCAGGTCCGTGAAGGTGCCGCCGGTGCCGCGCAGGTCGGTCCGCTCCAGCGGGAAGGGCCCCTCGGCGGGGAAGTCCAGGCGCAGCGCGCCCGGTTCGCCGAAGATCCGGGCGCGCAGGATGTCGTGGTTGGACTGCAGCACGGTGAGCGCGGCGGTGAGCCGGTCCGGGTCGACCGGGCCGTCGAAGTGGTAGGCGCAGCACAGGTTGAGCGCCCCGGTCCCCGGATACAGCGACTCGTAGACCCACAGGTCCTCCTGGGCCGGGCTGAGCGGCACCGGCCCGCTGCCGGCACGGGGCGGGACCACGGCCGGTACGGCGTCCGCCCGGCCCTCTTCCACCAGCCGGCGCAGCAGCCGCACCCGCTGCTCGCTGCCGAGCGCGCCGAAGCGGTCGGCCGCCGATAGGGACGACGTCATGTCAGGAGGTCCTTTCGCAGTGCGGCGAGCCGGTGCAGCGAGTCCAGGATCTGGTCCCGGCCGAGACCGAAGTCGACGAAGCAGGCGACCTCGTCGCAGCCGAGCTCGCGCAGGTCGGCGAGCGTCTTGGCGCAGGTTGCGGCCGAGCCCAGCAGGCTGCCCCAGGTGAGGTAGCGCTCGAAGGCGAACTCGGTGAGCAGTTCCAGCTGCCGTCCGTCCAGCGGCGCGGCCGCCGGTCGGGCCCCGCGGTTGGCGGTGCTCTGGCGCACGTAGGAGGCCAGGTACGCCTTCAGCGGGGCCTCGACGAGCCGTCGTGCCTCCGTGTCGTCGGCGCCGACGAAGGTGTGGGTCATCAGGGTGACCGTGCCGCGGCCGGGTGTGCCGGGCTGCTCGGGGGCGGCCCGGTAGGCCTCGCGGTAACGGGCGATCCGGTCTGCCAGGTCCGTGCGGTTGTGCCCCACGGTGGCGCCGAGCACCCCGGTGCGCAGCCGCCCCGCGGCCTCCCAGGTGGCCGGCGATCCGGAGGTGGTCAGCCACAGCGGCAGCGTGGGCTGCACGGGGGTGGGCTGTGGCCGTACGGCGACGGTCCGGCCGGTGCCGTCGGTGAACTCGCCCGTCTCACCCGCCCACAGACCGCGCAGCAGGGGGATGTCCCGCAGCGCGCGGGCCCGCCGGTCGTCGTAGTGGCCGGGCGCGAGCACGAAGTCCGCGGAGTGCCAGCCGGTGGCGACGGAGAAGCCGGCCCGGCCGTGCGAGAGGTTGTCCACCACCGCCCAGTCCTCCACCACCCGCAGCGGATGGTGCAGCGGCAGCACCACGCTGCCGCCGCGCAGCGCGATCCGCTCGGTGGCCACGGCGAGCGCGGCGCTGAGCACGGGCGGGCTGGGAAAGACCTGGCCGACCTCCTGGAAGTGCCGCTCCGGTGTCCAGACGGCGGCGAAGCCGAGTTCGTCGGCCGCCCGTGCGACGGCGAGGATGTCCTCGTACGCGGCCGCGTGGTCCGGCGGGCCGGCCGCGGGGCCGGCCCGGTCCGCGCCGAAGAACATCACGCTCAGTTCCATGGTGGCGGGACCTCCTTGCGCGGCGTGCGGCGCAGCCGCGGGATGGGAGCCCGGTCCGGGACCGGGGTGCCGGAGCCCCGGGCGGCCAGGGCGGCGGCCAGGGCGGCGGGGGTGGGGTGCTCGAAGAGCTGGGCGGTGGAGACCGGCAGTTTTCCGGCGGTGGCGAGCCGGGCCGCGGCGCGGACGGCGCGCAGCGAGTTCCCGCCGAGGGCGAAGAAGTCGTCGTGCGGACCGATCCGGTCCACGCGCAGCACCTCGGACCACACGGCGGCGATCGTGCCCACCAGGGTGTCCGGCGGCGGGGTGCCCTGCGCCGGGGCGTCGGAGGCCGGGCGGTCGGAGGCCGGGGCGTGCGCCGGCGGGGCGGGCGCCGGCGGGGCGGGCGCCGGCGGGGCGGGCAGGGGGAGGTTGCGGATCGCGGCCCCGGGCGCGTCGGGCAGCAGGGTGAGCAGGGCCGTCAGCGCGTTGGCGAACCACTCGGCCGACTCGTCGGCGAACACGTCGCGCCGGTGCTCGACGGTCACCGTCAGGCCGGCCGGCGAGCCGTCCTCGGTGTGGTCCTCGGTGACGTCGACGAGGAGCTGGAAACGGGCCGCGCCGGGGCGCAGCACCTCGATCGAGGTCTCGGCGCCGGGCAGCCGCAGCGCCGCCCGCACATTGTTCTGCAGGGCGAGGACGACGTCCGTGAAGGGATGGTGGCCGGGCCGGCGGGGTGGGTTGAGTGCCTCGACGACCTGCTCGAAGGGCACGTCCTGGTGGTCGTAGGCGGCGAGGTCGCAGGCCCGCACCCGGGCGAGCAGTCCGGCCGCGGAGACGTCGCCGACCGGTCCGGCGCGCAGCACCAGCAGATTGACGAAGAACCCGACGGCGTCGTCGGCCGGTACGGCGCCGCCGCGACAGGCCACCGGGGTGCCGATCGGGATGTCCTCGCCCGGCGCCATCCGGTCCAGGACGGCGGCCAGCGCGGCGTGCAGCACCATGAACAGCGTCGCGCCGTGCGCCCGGCCCAGGTCGGTGAGCCGGCTGTGGACGGCGCCGTCGAGCCGGCGGACCACCGCCCCGGCGTCAAGGCCCGCGCCGGCCGGCGCCCGGTCCCCGGTGCGACGGGGCATCGCCGGGACGGCCGGCAGGCCCCGCAGCCGGGTCCGCCAGTGGTCCAGTTGCCGGGCCGCCGTGCTGTGCGGGTCGGCCGGGTCGCCGAGCCGCCGAGCCTGGTCGGCGGCGTGGTCGGCGTACTGCCAGGACAGCGGGGGCAGGGTGCGGCCGGCACAGGACCGGGACAGGTCGGCGAAGAGCGGGGCCAGCGACCAGCCGTCGGCGGCGATGTGGTGGACGACCAGCAGCAGGGCGTGGCTGTTGGGCCGGTCCTCGATGTCGAACAGCACCGCGTGCCAGGGCAGTTCGGTGGCAAGGTCGAAGCGATGGCGGGCCGTCTTGGCGACCGCCCGCTCCAGGCCGGCTTCGACGACGGTACGCCGGAGCAGCCGGGGCCGGGCCGCGGGCCCGTCGAGGATCTGCTGCACCGGCTCGCCGTCGGGGTCCTGCGGGAACAGTGTGCGCAGCGGCTCATGGCGTACGGCGACGGCCGCCATGGCCTTTGCCAGGACCCCGGCGTCCACCGGGCCGTCGATCCGGGCCAGCACCGGGACGGTGTAGGCCGCGCCCGCGTCGGTGCGGTCGAGGAACCACAGGCGGCGCTGGGCGAAGGACAGGGGCACCGCGTCGGGGCGGGGCGGCAGCGCGGGCGGCGCCACCGGGTCGGGGTGCGCGGGGAGTTTGGCGGCGAGTGCGGCGACGGTCGGCGACGCGAAGAAGTCCCGGATGCCGATCTGCGCACCGAGTTCGGCGTGGATGCGGCCGAGCAGCCGGGCGGCGCGCAGCGAATGGCCGCCGAGGGCGAAGAAGTCGTCGTGGACGCCGACCGCCTGCGACTGCAGCACCTCGGCGAACAGCTCGCACAGGATCCGCTCGGCGTCCGTCCGCGGGGTGGCGCCGTCGGCCGCCGGGCGGGCGGCGGGCGGGGCGGGCAGCGCCGTCCGGTCGAGTTTGCCGCTGGGCAGCAGCGGCAGTGCGTCCAGTGTCACGAACGCGGCCGGGACCATGAAGTCCGGGAGCGTCAGCCGGGCGTGGGTGCGCAGTTCGTCCTCGCCGGCCGGCCGGCCGGCGCCCGCGTTCGGCACGACGTACGCCACCAGCCGCGGTTCGCCCAGGGCGTCGGCGCGGGCGGCCACCACCGCCCGCTCCACCGCCGGATGAGCCGCCAGTACGGCCTCGACCTCGCCCGGCTCCACCCGGAAACCCCGGATCTTCACCTGGTCGTCGGCCCGCCCGGCGAACTCCAGGACCCCGTCGGGCCGGCGCTTCACCAGGTCGCCCGTGCGGTACATACGCGTACCCGGGGCACCGTCCGGGTCGGGCACGAACCGCTCGGCGGTGAGCGCGGGCCGGCCCGTGTAGCCGTGGGCGAGGCCCTCGCCCGCCGCGTACAGCTCCCCGGCGACGCCGTCGGCGACCGGCCGCAGCCGTGCGTCCAGCACCCGGACCTGTTTGCCGGCCAGCGGGCGTCCGATGGGCACGGAGGGCGCCCGGTCGCCCGCGGCGACCGGGTGCGTGGTGAGGAAGACCATTGCCTCGACCGGGCCGTAGCCGTTGCGCAGCCGCAGTCCCGGGTGGCGGTGCAGGGCCTCCTGGGTGTGCCGCGCGGACAGCGCCTCGCCGCCGACGGTGAGCCGCCGCACCCCGGTGAGGGCCTGCGGGCACTCGTCCACGATCACGTTGAAGAGCCCGGCGGAGAGATACATGTCGGTGACGCCGTGCAGCCGGGTCAGCCGGCAGATCTCCAGCGGGTCGGGCCGCATGCCGGGGTGCAGCACGCAGGTGCCCCCGTTCAGCAGCGGGCCCCACAGTTCGAGGACGAAGGCGTCCCAGGAGACGGGGCTGCACTGCAGCCAGACCGTCCCGGGTCCGAACTCGGCGTACCGCTGGCCCGTCACGGTGGCGGTGACGGCCCGGTGGGAGGCGGCGACGCCCTTGGGCCGGCCCGTCGAGCCCGAGGTGAACATGACGCAGGCGACGTCCTCGGGCCGCGGCAGTGCCGTGCGCGCGCCCGCTGGTCCGGCGTGCGGCGTTGCGGTCACGGCCAGCAGCCGCGGGCCCGCCCCCAGCAGGCCGGCTCCCAGCGGGCCGGCTCCCAGCGGGCCGGCCGGCACGGTACGCGGGTCGTGGAGCACCAGTTGCACCCGCGCGTCCTCGGCCATGGCGCGCAGCCGTCCCACGGGCAGCCCCGGGTCGAGCACGGCGTAGCCGGCACCCGCCTTGAGCACGGCCAGCAGAGCGACCACCATGTCCGCTCCGCGTTCCAGGAGGACGCCGACGACATCGCCGCGGCCGGCGCCCTGTTGCCGCAGCAGCGCGGCCAGTTCGTCGGCGCGGGCGTCCAGCTCTGCGTATCCGATCCGGATGCCGTCCGAGACCAGCGCCACGGCGTGCGGGGCGCGGGCCGCCCAGCGCTCGAAGAGACCGCTCACGGTGGCGGAGGCGGCCGGCCCCGGCATCTGCGGAACAGCCGGCTCCGGTGCGCAGGCCCGCGCCGGGCGGCGGGCCGGGTCCTCCTCGCGGGAGCCGGCGGACGCCGCACCTGCCTCGGGCGTCCCGGGGGTGTGAGCCATGGTTCACCCTTCCGGTCGGTTCACTTCGCCGGGTCGGCGACGAGATCGGGCAGCAGCGTGTCGATGTCGCGCAGTGTGCGCCGGGACAGACCCCACAGCGCGGCGGCCGTGCCGCAGACCCCGGCGAGCAGCAGCAGGGCCGCCATGCCGCTGCCGCGGCCCTGCCCGACCAGCGGCGCCAGCAGGTGCACGAAACCGCTGTGCGCGGCGGCCTGGGGTTCGAAGACATGGTCGACGAGCGGGCCGGAGGCCGCCATCGCGACCGGCACGGAGATCTGCGACACGAACATCACGGCGCCGAAGACCCGGCCCTGGAGCTCCTGCGGCACCTTGGCCTGGATCACCGACTGCATCGCCGAGTTGACCACCGGCATCAGCAGGGCGCCGACCAGGATCGACAGGCACCAGCCGGGCACGGTGTCGGCGAGGGCCATGGCGACCTGGGCGCTCAGGCACATCCCGATGATGCCGAGCATCATCCCCCGGACCCGGTTGCGCGGCCCGCCCCAGGCGGCCAGCAGCAGCCCGCCGGCCACCCCGCCGACCCCGATGCAGGTGTTGACGGCGGCGAGCGCACCGACGCTGCTGCCGGTGCGCGCCAGCACCATCGGCTGCACCGCGGCGAAGCCGAGCATCATCACCAGGTTGACGACGAAGAACACCAGGGTCAGGTCACGCAGACTGGGAAGTCGCCACAGCTCCCGGACTCCCGCGCCGGCTTCGGCGAACAGCCGGCCGGGCCGTGCCGGGCCGGCCGGGGGGCGGGCGGGTTCCGTGAAGCGGGCGTACTGCACCGCGGCCAGGGCCAGGACGTAGCTGGCCATGTCGATCCAGATCAGGACCCCGAGCCCGGAGAACGCCACCAGCGCGCCGCCCAGGACGGGGCCGCCCAGGTCGGCGCTGTTCTTCGCGGAGGACAGCAGGCCGTTCGCGCGTTGCAGGCGGTCCTCGCCCACCAGTACCACAACGGCCGAGGAGAGCGCGGGGTACTGGAACGCGGCGGCCGTGCCCATGCCGGCCACCGCGACGTACACCAGCCGCAGGTCCAGGGCGCCGAGGGCATGGGCGACGGCCAGCACCGTGACGGACAACAGGCCGCCCAGGTCGGCGAGCTGGAGGGCACGGCGCTTGGGAAGCCGGTCCACCAGGGCCCCGGCCATCGGACTGAACGCGATCTGCGGAAGCAGCGCGCACAACGACAGCACGACGACGTCGGTGGCCTGCCGGCCCTCGCCCCAGGCCTGGACGACCAGCCCGAAGCGCAGCACCGAGCTGCCGACCAGGGACAGCAGGTGTCCTGCCCAGATCAGGCCGAACGGGCCGAGCCCCGAGGTGGGGGCGGGGGCCGCGGACGGCTCGGAGGTCTGCCTGCCGGCAGTGCGCATCAGATGTCCATCGCCTTCTCGTCGTACGGAGTCGGGACCTGCGTGCGGCGGGCCCCCGCCCGGTCCGCCGAGAAACCGGCCGGGGACCCGCCGACGCTCATGCGACCAGCGCGTCCTCGTCGGCCGAGAGCTCCGCGAAGGCCTGCGCGAGCTTCTGCGCCCCCTTCAGGACGGTGTCGTGCGGCCGGGCCAGGGAGATACGGATGAAGCGCTCGCCGCTCTTCGGGTCGGCCCAGTGGAAGGGGGCGCACGGCAGCACGTGGACCCCGTGCGCGACCAGCTTCTGGTAGAGCTCCCCGGAGCCCGGCCCGTCCTGCGGCAGAGCGATCCGGGCGACGCTGATCTGCGAGAGGGGGTCGGCCAGTTCGAGGCCCACCGCCTCGATCGCCTCCCGGACGACCGTACGGTTGCGCTCCACCATGTCGCGGGCGCGTTCCCGGCCGCCCGCCACCCAGTCGCCGGCCAGCTCGGTGACGAGGCGAAGCACCACCGGCGACGCGGCGAGCAGCGACTCGGAGAACGCCCGGTACAGCGGGTAGCGGGTGCGCTCGCTGAACGCCAGCATGCCGATCTTCAGTTCGTGGGTCGGCCACAGCTTGCCGGTGTCCTCGATGACGATCCAGTCGGCACCGGCGGCTTCCAGCACCTCGTAGGTGTCGTACTGGGCGTCGGGGACCTGGCCGCGGAAGCTCGCGTCGATGATGACGGTCTGTCCGTTGCGGGCGGCGTGCTCGGCCAGGGAGCGCAGATGTCCGCGGGGGGTCACCAGACCGGTCGGGTTGTTGGGATGCGTCACCACGACGGCGCTGACCGGCGCTCCTGGCCAGTCCTTGTTCATCAGCGCCTGCTCGGACATCGGAACGAGGTTCAGACCGCGGGTGGTGAACAGGTCCGCGATGTTGTCGAAGGTCGGGTGCAGTACCGCGATGGTCGCACCGGCCGGCAGCGCGCGGGCCACGATGTCGGTGGCCAGCGTCGACGAGTAACAGCTGAAGATCCTGCCTGTTCCGATGGGCGCGCTGTACTGACCGACCGCATGCAGAAATGCCGTGTGCGCTTCACGCTCGATGTCCTTGAACGGGCGGCACGACGCCTCCGCGAACATCTCCGGAATACCGGCGACGATCGCCGCCTGCTCCGCCGTCAGACCAAGGCGGGCATGGCCGTCGGTGAGGTTCAGTCCGCCGTCGGCATCGGTTAGCGCGTCGACCTCCATCGTCGTCAGATTGACAACGTCACTCATCGATTCATCAGCCCCTTGTAGCCGCTCAGACGTCACCGCACACCGAAACAGGAGGCGGCACGGATCGACCTCATCTGCAGTGCAACGGCATGAACGCTAGGTCGTCGGCACGGCTTTCGACCTGTCCCATCTAACGGGGACCGAATAGCGCGAATGATCGCTTCTAGACTGCGTGATCCGACCGGAAGAGCGAGACCGCCCTGGCACGGACCGTTTCGAGGAGAGCACACCATGCATCAGCTGACACTCACGGCAAAGGACAACACCGCCCTGGCTCCGCTGCTCACCGAACTCGCGGGGACCTTCGCCACGATCGAGAATCCCGAGCTGATCCGGCGGGCGCCGGTGCTGGCCTGTTCGCTGCCCTCCCGGCTGCTGGAATTCCTGGAGGAGTTCCGCAGCACCGAGCCGTCGGCCGTGTGCCTGGTGTCCGGTCTCGACGTGGACGACAGGACGCTCGGCCCCACCCCGGAACACTGGCGGAACACCGAGGCGGCATCGACGGCGCTGCCCCAGGAGATCTTCTTCCTGCTGTGCGCGGCACGGCTGGGCGACGTGTTCGGCTGGTCCACCCAGCAGGACGGCCGGATCATGCACGACGTACTGCCGATCAAGGGACACGAACACTACGAACTGGGCTCCAACAGTCTGCAGCACCTGTCCTGGCACACCGAGGACGCCTTCCACCCCTGCCGGGGCGACTATGTCGCCCTGATGTGCCTGAAGAACCCCGATCTCGCCGAGACGGTGGTGTGCGACGCCGGCGACCTGGACTGGGACGCACTCGACGTGACCGCCCTGCTCGAGGCGGAGTTCACACAGATGCCCGACAATTCACATCTGCCGCAGAACACCGCGCAGTCGACCGGGAATCCGGTTCAGGACCGGCTGCGCGCACGGAGTTTCGCGCTCATCCGGTCCTGGAACGAGAATCCCGTGAAACGCCCGGTCCTTTTCGGCGACCGCCACGACCCGTACATGGCGCTCGACCCCTACCACATGAAACATGACGACTGGACGAAACGGTCGCTGAACGCGTTCCGTGATCTGTGCGACCAGATAGAGAAGAACATGCGGGACGTGATTCTGCGGCCCGGCGACATCGCTTTCATCGACAATTTCCGCGCCGTGCACGGCCGGAAGTCGTTCCGGCCACGCTACGACGGGTCGGACCGCTGGCTCAAGCGGTTGAACATCACCCGGAACATCCGCGGCTCGCGGGCCTGGCGGCCCGCCGCGGCCGACCGGATCATCTACTGAGCCAGGCACCGGGCCGGCCGGCCCCCACAGCCGTGCCGGCGGCACCCAACCGCACGGCCAGATCGGCGAAGGCCGCCTCCTCGACGTTGCTGAAGCTCACCCGGAAGGTCCCGCGGTCCTCGGGCAGGAAGGCCGTACCGGGAATGACCAGGGTGTCGTGCCTCAGCACGAGATCACGGACGACGTCCTGCGTGGCGCGCCCGGTGAACGGGTGCCGCACCCACCCGAAGAAACCGCCGCAGGAGAGCAGCTCGAAGCCGCCCGGGCGGTCCGCCATGACGGCCTCGAACCGGGCCTGCTTCACGGCGACCTCCGCCGCCCGCCGCGCCCGCCAGTCCGCGGCCCGGGTCAGGCCGGCCCAGGCCGCCTCCTGGCCGATCCGGGGAGCACAGATGGCGACGCAGTCCAGCAACTTCATGATCTGGCGGTTGAGCTCGAAAGACCCCACGACCGCTCCCACCCGGTAGCCGGGCAGGGCCAGGTCCTTGGAGAAACTGTGCAGGCTGATCACACCGCGTTCCAGGTCCCGGTCGCACAAGAGCCGGTGCGCCGGCTCCGTGTCGCCGCGGAAGGTCCGGTAGGTCTCGTCGAGGATCAACGCGATGCCGTGGCGGTCGGCAAGCGCCGCGAACTCGGCGATCAGCCCGGGCGGCAGGACCACCCCGCTGGGATTGCCCGGTGTCACCAGGAGCACCGCCCGGACCCGGTCGCTGATCAGACGCTCACAGGCCGCCGGCGAGGGCAGCAGGTCCGGACCCGGTTCCAGATAGCGGGGCCGGATCCCGTTCATACGCAGCCACATGTCGTGGTTGAAGTAGTAGGGCAGGACCAGGACGACCTCGTCACCGGGCCCCGCCAGCGCCGACACCGCAAGACAGAACGCCTGGTTGCAGCCCGCGGTGACCACGACATGCTCGGCACGCACCGTCCCCCGGTAGGCGTCAGCGAGCTCGGCCGCGAACGACTCCCGCAGCTTCGGCAGACCGGCGAGCTCGACATAGTCCGCACCATGGGCGTCCCGGGCGACGGCGGCGACATGGGCCACCACTTCCGGCGCGGCCGGGTACTGCGGAGCGGCCTGGGCCAGATCCAGCAACGGACGGTCACCGGCACGACGGCCCAGGAGACCGTACGCCAGACCGATCGGCGAATCCGTTTCCTTGCACACACGGGCATTGAATCGCACGGAACACTCCATTCGTCACTACCCGCGGAGCCTTCCCGCCCAGCACACCCACGACCACTCACCCATTCCAGGGACACCCACAACACCCCCCACCACCACCCCACACACAAGCCACCGATCAGTGACCGCATGCTCCTACGACCCCGCCGACACATCACCCGTTCAAGAAGGTCGGGCCACACGCACACCCAGACGACCGGCAGCAGTCACGGGCAACCACTCCGCAACGACCGCACTCCAGAACAAGCCCGACCGACGGAAACCACGGCCCGCCCGCCCGCCCAGCACACAAACACCCCCCCGACAGACGCCCCTGCTCCTCTTCGGCCCGGCCACAGACGCGATCCGCCAGCCCCGTCCCCGGCCAGCACAGACCGAACCGCCCGCACCACGCAGCAGGGCCCCGGCCAAGTTGTTGATCACATTGCCAGGAGCAGGCCGACGGGACGGTCGCTGTCGCGCCCGTGATGCCGTAGAGCGGCCGCGATGTTGCCGTGTCCGTTGTGGAAGCGCGGCATCAAGCCCGTGATCGCCCGACGCGGCGTCGCCCTCGGCTCCGAACCGGGCAAGGTCCGCCGGGTGGTCGAACGTGCCTTCGCCTGGCTGCACCAGTTCAAACGGCTCCGCACCCGCTACGAACCACGCGCTGATCTCCACCAGGGCCTGCTCGAACTGGCTTGCAGCCTCATATGCCTCCGCCGCCTCCGAACCGCATTCTGAAACGATCAGTTCCGGACCGAGTAGAACAGCCGGGACCTCCGGCTGGGCTTGCAGCAGGTCATGCCGACCATCGATACCCGACCGGAACCCCGGCCGCGCACCCGGACGACCGGCGTGCAGCCCCGGCGCCCAGGGGCGAAGTCCTCGCCCGATGCCCTGAGCTGACTGCCACCCGCGGACACGTACATGCCTTCGCACGGATGGTCCGTGACCTCGCCGAAGAGGATCTCACCGCATGGACAGACGCCGTCCATGCCGATGACCTGCCCGCTCTGCACGCTTTCCCCGACGGCCTCCGGCGCGATCACGAAGCTGTCATCGCGGGCCTGACGCCGTCCTGGAGTTCCGGCCCCGTCGAAGGCCACACCAACCGGATCAAGATGCTCAAACGCCAGATGTATGGCCGGGCCGGATTCGCACTACTCCGTAAACGCGTCCTTCTCACCTGATCGACACCACGCTCCGTCACCCCGTCACGGAAATCTTGACCGAACCCAGCCCCTCTCCGAGGCGGTGTGCAAGGTGGAGCAGGTCGGGCAGGTACAGCACTCGTCCGTCGAATCCTGGGAGGGGGACCTGGAGCGGCCTGGTCCAGTGGGCGGGGATCGCGTCCAGCCCGTAATACGCCCCCGCGAGGCCTCCGGTCACCGCGGCGACGGTGTCCGTGTCGCCGCCCAGGTCGATCGCCGCACGTATCGCGTCTTCGAAGCTGTCGGTGGTGCGCAGGGCCCAGACGGCGGAGCCCAGACAGGGCCAGACGGCACCGTTGAACTCGGTCGCCTGATCAGGGTGCCAGTCGGGCGCGAGGACGGTGTCGTAGCGGCCGCGGTGGTCGGGGTGGACAAGAGCCAGCACGTCCGGGAGCGCGGCGAGGGGGTCGATGTCCTCGAAGGTGACACGGATGAGCTCGTGGAAGATCGCGGTGCCTTCCCATGCCGCGCGATCCCCATGGGTGAGGGCAGCGATACGGCGGGCCGCGTCCATGGTGGCTTCCCGGCCGGCGGGAGCGAAGTGGACTGCGGAGGTCGACGCCCGCATCAAGGAGCCGTTTCCCGCTGCTCGTTGGTTGACCTGGAAGTGGATCGCGGCGGCGAGGTCCCAGGGCATGCCGTTGGTCAGGACGTCCTCGGTCTGCAAGCCGATGTCCTTCGGCTCTGATGCCGCCCACCGCTGGAAGCGGGCGAAGATGTCCGGCAGATCCAGCCCGCCCCGCTCCAGCAGCGACTCCGCGACCAGGACGGCCATCTGTGTGTCGTCAGTGGCCTCGCCGGGGTCCCAGCCACCACCTCCGCACATCTCGCCACCGGCACCAGGCACGGGAAACCGCGCGGAAAATGCGCCCTGGGGACCGAACTCGAAGGGGCCGCCCAGAGCGTCACCCACTGCTGAGCCGACAACCGCGCCAGCGGCCCGCTGAATCCGCTTCATTCGCGCAGGTTACCGGCGTTGCGTCGACATCCGCGAGAACCCATTCCTTCTTCGGCCCCCCGAACCAGATCGTCGCCTGCACAAGCGACGTGAAGGAACTCTGAGCTCTGAAGGGGCCGACGACCGATCCTCGGTTGTCGGCCTCATCTCGTAGTTCACAGAAGTGACCAGGCCAAAGCTGATCGCACCTGACCAGATGCTCCGGGGCATCACAGACCTCCACGGCAGACCCCGAGCTTCCTCAGCCTATGGTCTTCCCCGCTGCCCGGCATGTCCCGACCTGTCGTAGCCAGCAACAGCCGAGCCGCGGCAGCGCAAGTTCCACCACGACGCCGAAACCGTCTGCCTCGCCACCCCGTGCTGCTCCCGCCGGCGCCGGCCACCCTGCTCGACCAGCAGATCAGTCAACTCCACGAAACGCCGCCCCCGCAGCGCCACCGCCGCCTTCTCCTGCCGGACGCCGTGCCCGGCCGCCCCCGTAACCCAGCCGGCCTGGCCGACCAGATGAGGACAGCGATGCCCGAGGCGATGGCGGTCGCCCATTCGGGCCAGGAGATGCGGCACGCCGGCCAGAGCGGGGCCACCCCGCCGTGCGGCACCCTCGCATCGCCGTACCCGCACGCGGAGATCCTGCCGATCGGCGTGAGCGATCCGCAGGCCCGGATCCACGCCGTCGACGAGAGCGTCTCCCCCAGGAACTGGAGCGGCTGTCGGTCGCGCAGGCACTGTTCCTCTACAACTACGCGGCCCACTGAACCGGGCGGCTCGGGTCACTGGGGGTCTCATGCCATCAGCGGGTTCTGGCCTAGCCGGCGCTGACCCAGGTGGCGCTGAAGTCGCTGCCGGTGATGCTGGTGCTCAGCGCACTGACGGTGTCCTTCTTCTGGCCCCTCGTGCCGGTGGTCATGATGATCTGCGACCAATTGGCGTTGCCCAGCGGGGCGGCGTTGACCAGGGCATCAGTGATGGAGACGGTGCCGAAGTTCGCCAGCGGCGGGATGCAGCCGCTGTCACAGGGGGGCAGCCCCACGATGACCTCGGCGGAACTGGGCGGCGGGACCGAGGCCGCGCCGACCGGGAGCTCCCTCCAGTACCCGGTGTAGTCCAGGATCCCCATGTCGTAGTTCTTCTGGACGGCGTTGTAGGCCGAGAAGGCGGTCAGCTCGTCGCCAGGGTGGACGGGTTCGCTGAAGGTGTGCCGCTGATCCGGGTAGAACTGGTACCAGGCGTAGTACACCGGGGTGCCGTTCGAGCAGTCGGCCTCGGTGCCGATCTGCTCGACCGTGCTGCTGCTGTAGCCGCCCAGGCCCACCCAGACGCTGGAGTACTGACTGCCAAAGGCGCAGGTGACCGCCGGCACCACCCACGTGGCCTGGACGAGGTCGTAGGAGCCGACGGCGGCGTACCCGGACCAGTCGGCGCTCAGCACGGGGGCCGCGCCGGCGGCGCTCGCCGAGAACAGCACGGACGCGGCGGCCAGGACGAGCGAGGCGAGGAAGATGCACATGCGTCTTAACAAGGGGGTGCTCCCTGGGAGGGTCGAAGGGCCCAGCAGCGGTCGGCTCCCGCCGCCGGGTCTGCCATCCTTCCGTCCCAACCCCGCTCGCGACCACCCTTCGTCAGGAGCCGTCATGCTTCCACCGCCGGCCTCCCCGGCTCTCCCCGCACCTGCTCATCGTGCCGTGCACCGTCAGCGGCGCCGCAGTTCCTCAGCCCAGTTCCGGAGTTGGTCCCCGAGGATCAGATTGTCGCCCCGGGACACGGTCTGAAGTCGCTCGCGCCGCAAGCATGAACGGCCCGTACAAGGCCGCCGCGTTCGTCGACGGCTGGTCCTCGCCGGGCAGGCGGTCGACCTGGAGACGGATCAGCGTGCCTTCGATGATGGGGAGTTCGCCAGTGTGGTCGATCCAAGCGGAGCGGGTGGTCAGGCGGGGATGGATGCGGTCCCAGGCCATCGCGCGGGCGGAACCCCGGGAGGACACCGCCGTTCACAGCACGGAGCCCGACCATGGAGAAGATCCGATGAAGCGCCGCAACCTGCTGCGTGGCGCGCTGGCCGCCGGCCTCACCGCTCCGGCCCTCGCCGCGCTCACCGCCGCCCGGACCGACGTCGACCAGACCCTCTCCCCCGACACTCCCCAGGACCTGGCCGACCTCGAGGCCGCAGCCGAGAGCTACGGATACGGCTACCACGGCCAGGCACCCACCCGCGTCCTGGCCGACCTGGTCACCGACTTCACGACCCTGCGCCCGCTCCTCACCATCCCTCAGCCCGCCCCGGTCAGGGCACGGCTGTGCCGGACGGCCGGGCAGATGGCCGGGATGACCGCGATCGTCCTGCACGACCTGGGCAGCCGCCGCGAGTCCCGCGCCTGGTTCGCCACCGCCGCCCGGGCCGCCGCCGAATCCGGCGACCCCCACCTGCGTGCCTGGGTCCTCGCCCGGGAAGCGATGGTGCCGCTCAACTACGGCGCCCAGAAAGCGGCGGCCCAACTCGCCGACCAGGCCCGGCAGACGGCCGGCACCCGGCCGACCGCCGCCGCGGTACTGGCAGCCGCCGTCGCCGCCCGCGCCTACGCCCTCAACCACCAGAACGAACAGGCCCGCCAGGCGCTCACCGCCGCCGACGCCCTCATGAACCGGCTCCCCGCCTCCGAGCGGTCGGACACCTGGCTGACGTACGGCGAGCAGAAGCACCACGTCCACCTCAGCCACGCCTTCACCACCCTCGGAGACGCCCGCCGCGCCCGGGAGAGCCAGCAGCGCGCCCTGGAACTGTCCGCGCCGACCAGCACCATGACGCGGACCCTGCTGAACATCGACGCCGCCGCTTGTGCCCATCACGACGGCGACACCGAGCAGGCGTGCCGCCGTACGGTCGACGCCCTGACGGCGCTGCCCGCGGACTACCGCACCGGCCTGGTCCGCCGCCGCGCCCTGGACCTGTACGAGGCGATCCCCGCCCAGCACCACCACGAACGCGCCGTACGGGAACTCCGCGACGTCGTAGCCGGCTGACCGTGACCGCTTCTACGGCGGGGGCCCGACAGCCAGATGCGGCTGGGCGGGTGAATGACGGGCCCGTGGCGCACCCGACCTGCCGGGCAGCCGGTTGTGGGGTCAGCGGACCGATCGGCCCGTGCACGGGGCCACGTCTGCGAGGCACATCATGGGACGTCACAAGCAGCACAAGCCTCGCCATCCACGGGGCGAGAGCGGCCAGCCGACCACGGAATGGTTCGGCACCGCGTTCCACTCCACTGAGGGGATGCAGCACCTGGATGTCCGCCAGTCCGGCAACGGCATCCTGATCACCTCCTCCCCTGCCGAGATCGACGGCGTTCCGGCCTCCTGGCCGCTGCGTCTGCGCAACGACATCGACGGCGGGCAGAGGAGGTCAGCGTCCTGGACGGCGGCGATCGGGTCTTCGGTGTAGTCGAGTTCGGGGTGGAGCTTGCGGGCGTTGTCGAGGGCTTTGGGGTCGGTGACGGTGACGCCGAGGTCGTGCAGGGCCTGTGCGACGGCGAGGGCGGGAGAGTCGCGGATGTCGTCGGTCTCGGGTTTGAAGGCGGCGCCCCAGACGGTGATCCGCTTGCCGCGCAGGTCAGGCCCGAGTTCCTCGCGGGCGAGGTCGACGACGCGCTGTCGGCGGCGGGTGTCGACGGCGTCGGCTTCGCGGAGGATCACGACGGCCTGGCCTCTCCCAACTCGCTGTGCACTTTGACACCGGAGCCCCCGCTTCACCGTGCAACCTGACACTCCACACGATGCTTGCCAGTCCTACATTTGCAGTGAGCTGACAGGGGCCGACCGGGGTGTACGGATTCGTGCGGGAAACGCGACTCCACACAACCACCCAAGGCAGTCTGGTTGTGCTGCCTAGCGCAAGGCCGGGCCAAAGCGGCAACAACGCGGAAGTCGAGCGGCCATGACCGGCCGCGACCACACGAGGGGGAACGAATGCTCAAGTTCGGGAAGACCAAGCGTGCCACCGCCATGGCAGTCGCAACTCTGGCAATCGCCGGGGGCGCAACCAACACGGCCACCGGAAGCGCGGGCGCGGCGAGCGGGTGAGGCTGCCGTGCGTGGTTCAGTTTCAGCCCCTATGGCCATGATGTGCAGGTTGCGCCCTGCATCAGTGCCAGCGGTAGCGATATCACCGGGAACGGCTACCTTACCGGCAGCGAGCACGTGGAATCCATCAACGTCCAACTCGTCAACAAGAACACCAACCAAGTGGTATGGCAGTGGGCCTATGCCTGCCCGCAGGGTCCTGCTGCGAACTGCGACGTCGCGGACTACATCAACTTCGGGACATACCCCTCCGGCGCCTACTACGTGGAGGTGTTCCCCGACATCGCCGGGACCTGGTACGGCCCCGTGGATTCGCCCGTGCTGTACATCTGAAGCCGCATTCCTATCGATCATGAGGGCGGTTCTGATCGAACAGGGCCCCTTGGTAGCTCGGGGTTGCTCGTGCGTGGATCCGAATGGCGTGGGGGTTGCAATCATCAACACACCTGAGACCGACGTACAGATGTGGTACCAGGTCATGGACAAGCCGGCCTGGCAGTCAGGAGAGCCGACCTACGCGGTCACGCCCCCACTGTCCTGGGCACTGGCCGGGGTTGGTTCGTGTATCACGACAGTGTTCCCATCGCCACGAGCCACTGCTACTACCTGCGCGTACGGTTCGTCGACGGTTCCAGAACGTACGGGTATGCGGAATCACCCGGCGCCTGTGACTGACACCAGAACGTCGTGCCCGGCAGCCGGAAGTGTGCGGTGGTGCCAGGCCCGAGCGGGACCGTCTGGTCCAACCCGGTCACGGTGGGCCCCGGCACGTACTACGGCGTCTCCTACTTCACCAGCCCGACGTACTACTACGGCGGCGAGACCCCCGCAGCCTCCGTCTCCTGACTGTCCCTCGTCTTCGGAAGGAATCCGCTCCATGCTGTCTTGCCGTACGTCCCTGCGATCCGCCGTCGCCGTCCTCGGCTTCGGTGCCATGGTCGCCCTGTCCGCGTCGCCCGCTTTCGCCGCCAACGAGGGCGATCACTGGATCCACACGGCGTACTGCACCGCCGATCAGGAGATCCAGCTGAAGTTCATCAACGGCGCCTGGCATGACGCGCAAGAGCTCAACCCAACCGTTGCTCCTCGCGGTTGTCAGTTCATCCTGACGGACAACGGCAGGGAGATCTCCAACACCACTGGCGGCGGCTCTGGTTGGCGGGACGACGGCCCAGGACACTACATCTGCGCCAGGGTCGTCGACTTCGGTGCCCAGTCCGCCATCGACGGCATCTGCAACTGACCTCGCAACCCGAGGGGGCGGCGCGAGGAACACCTCGACGAGACCGTTGGCTGATCTGCCCGCCCCACGCCCGCATACATGGCGAGAACCTCTGCCAGAGCCTCGACGGCCCCCCTCCTCGAAGAGGGGGGAAGTACCACCGAACGTGCTCAGCCGCGTACGAGTTCTTCGTCGTGCGCCACCGCGTACGGACTTGTGTGCTCAGCTGTCTGTTCGAACCGCCGGCGAGTCGGCGTCCTGGGCCGGGATGACGGCCAGCCGCCGGCGGCCGCCGAGCTTCTTCTTCAGCGCAAGGTTCTCCGCGTAGAGGTTCGCGGCCACCGCCGCAAGCGCATCGAACCTGCCCTGGACCTCGGCCAGCTCAAGCATCGTCTCGTGCTGGATCTCCACCGTCCGCCTCAAGCTGTACTTCGCCGTGGCCTGCAACACCACCGGCCGTGGCAGACCGTCCCGCCGTGGCTCGCCAACCTCGATGTCCAGCAGCTTTGCCTCTTCCATCGCCCAGTCGTAGAAGTTGTTGATCAGCGCCCGGCGGCGCTGCCAGGTGCCGGCCGAGATCGGCTCGTCCTGGTGCTCGGTGCGGTCCTCGCGGTAGGCGATCAGGTCCTCTTCGGTGGCCGACAGCAGATCGGCCGGCGGGTCCAGCTCCTCCAGGAAGTCGACCAAGTCCAGCGTGTCGTACGTGTATTCCGCCAGCGACTTGGCCTTCAGGGCCTTGGCCAGCTCGAAGAAGAAGGAGCACAGCGGCTCCAGCGGGCGCATGTCGGCCTCTGTCCGGGAACCGGCATGACTCCCTCGGCTGAGGGACAACCCCACTGATTAGAACCACGAGGTCCCCTGTCCGCATCGATTCCGAGGTCAGTTGCGGGACGCTTTTTGAGAGGTTTTCTTGTGACCTTCAGGGCTTCGCGGCGCCGAGTCTTCAGCGATATCTGACGCCGAAGCTCGGGGCAGGTGGCCAGGCGACGGACCCCAATTCAGTGATGACGGGTCGTGGACGGGATCGTGAAGCGTATCCGCCCGATCGAGCCTGACCTCGACGGCTGGAAGCGCCATGGCAGCAACTGGGAGATTCCCGTCAGCGATCCCATTCCTGACCCTGCCGAGATCGCCGAGAAGTTCCCCACGCTTGGCCTCTCCATCAGGGATGCGCTACCCGCCCAGCGCGGAAAGCTGCGCGAGCACCTCGACCCGAAAGGTGCGTGGACGTCCCGATCTTGGGCAGAGAGTGCGTCGTCAACGTCCTGCGCCGCTGCAAGGGGTGTGGCCGAATACGCCAAAAACCCGCATCGGCGACAGGTAAGCGCTGGTCAGCGGGTGCCCGAGCTTGGACTGACCAGGTCACTCCGTCACGGGCAGGCACTCGGTGAGCAGGTCGACGACGTCGTGCCAGGCTCGCTGCGCGTGCCGTGGGTGGTAGCCGACGCCGGGGACCACGGTGTGGTCGACCGGTGGGTGGTGGAAGGCGTGCAGGGCGCCGCCGTAGACCGTGAGGCGCCAGTCGACGCCCGCGGCCTGCATCTCGGCGGTGAACGCGTCCCGTTGCGCGGGCGGCATGATCGGGTCTTCCGACCCGACCCCGGCCCACACCGGGCAACGGATACGCGCCGCCTCGCCCGGTCGGCCCGTGGTCAGCGCGTTGACTGTCCCGATCACGCGCAGGTCGACGCCGTCGCGCCCGAGTTCCAGCCCGATGGCGCCTCCGGTGCCGTAGCCGACGGCGGCGATCCGGTCAGGGTCGGTCCGCGGTTCGGCGCGCAACACGTCGAGCGCCGCGTGGCCGATGCCCCGCATCCGGTCGGGGTCGGCGAGCAGCGGCAGGCAACGGGCCAGCATCTCCTCGGGGTCACCCAGATAGCGCCCGCCGTGGAGGTCGAAGGCCAGCGCTACGTATCCCAGCTCGGCGAGCGCATCGGCCCGGCGGCGCTCGACGTCGCTGAGCCCCATTCCCTCGGGCCCGATCAGGACTGCTGGCCGACGGCCGGCGCCAACGGGGAGCGAGAGGTGCCCGACCATCCTCAGACCGTCGGCCGGGTATTCGACCGTGCGCGCTGTAGTCGTCGCCATGAGACTGGACTGTAGTGATCGTCGAGCCCGGTCGGGCTGGTGTTCTGCCGCTGGCAGAACAGCGCAGGTGTCCCTCTGGATTCGAGGGCATGAAGCTCTGAAGGTCACATGTACGACGGCCCGGGGAAACACGATCACTCCGAAGGCTGTCGCAGAACTGTTCATGTGTGCGGGTTCTGCGACAGCCGGTGCTTGCTCGCTCGGCGGGTTCGCTTCAGGCCGGCCTGAGCCAGGTCCCCAGTGCTTCGTGCAGGCCGTCGTTCGTGGTGCCCTGCCAGGCGATGTAGCAGTCGGGCCGCAGGAGCAGCGCGGTGTCGAGTTCCGGGGTGGCCACGGTGTCGACGTGCGGGGCCCAGGGGCCCGTGTCGAGGGTGCCGGTGGGGTCCAGAAGCAGCGGGCGGCCGATGCGGGTCAACGCACGCAGGCCTGGCAGGTCCGGCGCCCATCGGCCGACGAGCGGTCCGGTCGCCGGCCCCATGTCATAGGTGATGTCCGCGCCGGACATCAGATTCGCGATGTGCTGCCGTGTCCCGGGCTGATCGAGCAGTTCGCCGAACAGTTCTCGCAACGCCGTCACATCGCCGCCCGGGCGAGTCAGCAGTGACTGCGCCTGCGTGTGCATGGCCACCCGCCGTGCCGCCGGGGACCGCTCCGACTCGTAGGTGTCCAGCAGCCCTTCCGACGCGTGACCGCGCAGCTCCGCGGCCAGCTTCCAGCCGAGGTTCACCGCGTCCTGCAGGCCCAGATTGAGCCCTGGCCCTCCTATCGCCGAGTGCACGTGTGCGGCGTCACCGAGCAGGAACACCCGGCCCGCGCGGTACTGCGACGCGATCCGGGTGTTGCCGCCGAACAGTCGCCTCATCAGATGGGGTCCCGGCCCGGTCGGCGGGTGGAGCGGCAGGTCCGTGCCGAGGACCCGGGAGGCGCTCGCCCGAAGCTCGTCAAGTGAGCTCTCCCCCTCGGCCGGCTGGTCCCACTCCGTCGTGCTGACCATCTGGGTGCCGCCCGGGAACGGCGCCCAGGTGATCAGGCCGCGTTCGGTGCGCAGGTGCCGAAACGGCGGAATGACGCCGAAGCCCGGTACGTCCAGGCCGCCATCGGCGCCGACCATCTCCGGGAGCACGCTCACGTGTCCGGTACGCGATACCGAGGCATCCGTGGTCACGCCGGGGAACCCGATCCCGGTGAGCTTGCGGACGGTACTGTGCCCTCCGTCGGCGCCGACCAGGAACGCCGCCTCCACCGGCTCCCGCCCGCGCAACTCGACCGTCACCGAGCCTTCTCGTTGGCTCAGCCCGGTGACCTCGTGACCGCGGCGGACCTCGACGCCCAGTTCGGCCGCGCGCTCGGCGAGCATCCGCTCGACCGTGTGCTGCGGCACCATCAACGTGTAGAGGGGGTTGTCCGGCAGGTCGTTCAGCCCGATCGGGAACGCGCCGAACACGTAACCGGGCGCCGGCTCGGGCGTGGCACCGGGTGCGGTCAGCCGCTCATACAGTCCACGCCGGTCGAGCATGCGGACGACCTGGCCGACCAGACCGTTCGCGCGCTGCTCGCCGGACGGCTCGGTGAGGCGTTCCAGGACGAGGGGGCGCGCGCCGGCCAGGGCGAGTTCACAGGCGAGCATCAGGCCGTTGGGTCCGGCGCCCGCGATGATGACGTCGATCATGGCAGTTTCCTCCTCCGGGCAGCGGACATCGGCCCGACCGCCCGTCGGGCTTGCCGTCCGCTGCGGATTGTCGGGAGATGACTAGTAGGACTCCGTTAAGTTGCTCTGGCTCTCGGGTTCTGGCTGGTGGGGGTTGTTCTGGGCAGGGGTTGGTGGCAGGTGGTGCAGGTGCCGG
>NZ_JBIWOA010000041.1:0-45826 GCF_044767525.1 Streptomyces sp. NPDC101234
GGGGGGGGGGGGGGGGGGGGGGGGGGGGGGGGGGGGGGGGGGCGCCCCGGCCGCCCCCCCGGCGGGGGGGGGGGGGGCGGCGCGGGGGGGGGGGGGGGGGGGGGCCCCCCCCCCCCCCCGACCACGATGGCGCCGCACCCGACCGACGGCCTGCCGTCCTACGGCGCTTCGCGTACCCGGAACGCCTCCGCGTCCCAGCTGCCCTCCAGCCGTGCGGACAGCCAACCCGGCGCCACCGCACGGAAGTCGGCGGGCGCGAGAGCCCCGGCCCCGGCGGGCAGGGCACCGAGCAGCGGCGCCCCCGCCACCTCCGGCAGGTCGGCCACATTGCACCGCGAGGCCAGGTCGGGGGAGTCCGGCCAGCTGCCGATCACCACTCCCAGCAACTCCAGCTCACGGAAGCGCAGTTCACGGGCGGTCAGCTCGGTGGTGTTCAGGGTGCCGAGCCCGGCCGACGCCACGAGCAGCACCGGCGCGTTCAGCAGCCGGGCCACGTCCGCCAGGGTGCCGCCCGTCGCGTCGAAGCGGACGAGCAGTCCGCCGGCGCCCTCCACCAGCACCAGATCGTGCTCGGTGGCCAGCTTGGCGGCCGCCTCCGCCACGTCCTGGGGGCGGACCGGGGTGAGCCCCGCCCGACGGGCCGCCGTGCCCGGCGCCAACGGCTCGGGGAAACGGGCGACTTCGGCCGCCGTCACGGCACCCGCGAGCCGCGCGACCTCGTCGGCATCCCCGCGCTCGTCCGGTCGTACCCCGGTCTGCGCGGCCTTCAGGACCGCCACCGAGCGGCCCGCCGCGAGCGCGGCGGCGGCGACCGCGGCCGTGGTGACCGTCTTGCCGACCTCCGTGCCCGTCCCCGTGATCACCAGGATCGGCATGCTCATCCCTCCCGCGCCGCGGCGCACACCGCACGCGCGATCCGCGCCACGTCCGCGTCGTCGGTGACGTACGGCGGCATCGTGTAGACCAGGTCGCGGAACGGCCGCAGCCACACGCCCTCGCGCACCGCGGCCGCCGTCGCGGCCTCCATGTCGACCTCGTGGTCGAGTTGTACGACCCCGATGGCGCCCAGAACGCGGACGTCCCGTACCCCGGGGTTGTCCCGTGCGGGCGCGAGTCCGTCCCGCAGGCCCGTCTCGATCCGCTTGACCTCCCCGAGCCAGTCCTGCCCGAGCAGCAGTCCGAGCGAGGCGCAGGCCACGGACGCGGCGAGCGGATTGCCCATGAACGTCGGCCCGTGGGCCAGCACCGGCACCTCGCCCCGTGAGATCCCCTCGGCCACCCGAGGCGTGCACAGCGTCGCCGCCATGGTCAGATAGCCGCCGGTCAGCGCCTTGCCCACGCACATCACGTCCGGCGTGACGGCCGCGTGGTCCGCCGCGAACAGCGCGCCCGTGCGCCCGAAGCCGGTCGCGATCTCGTCGAACACCAGCAGCACGTCATGTGCGTCGCAGGCCTCGCGCAGCACCCGCAGATACGCGGGGGAGTGGAACCGCATCCCGCCCGCGCCCTGCACCACCGGCTCCACGATCACCGCGGCCAGTTCGCGCGCGTTCCGCTCGATCACGGAGCGCAGCTGGTCCGCGTACGACTCCTCGTACTCCGTCGGCGGCGCGTCCGCGAAGACCTGGCGCGGCAGCACCCCGGACCACAGGTCGTGCATCCCGCCGTCGGGGTCGCACACCGACATCGGCTGCCAGGTGTCGCCGTGGTAGCCGCCCCGCCAGGTCAGCAGGCGCTGCTTGGCGGGGCGGCCGAGCGAGCGCCAGTACTGCAGGCACATCTTCACGGCGACCTCGACCGACACCGAGCCGGAGTCGGCGAGGAAGACGTGTTCGAGGCCGGCCGGCGTGATGTCGACAAGGAGCTTCGCCAGCCGGACGGCGGGCTCGTGGGTGAGCCCGCCGAACATCACATGGCTCATTCGGCCGAGCTGTGCGCTCGCGGCCTCGTTCAGCACCGGGTGGTTGTAGCCGTGGATCGCCGACCACCAGGACGACATGCCGTCGACAAGCTCGCCCGAGCCGTCCGCGAGCCGCAGCCGGACCCCGCTCGCCGACTCCACGACGAGCGGTTCGGCCCGGCCCGGCATCGGACCGTACGGATGCCAGACGTGCCGCCGGTCGAGGACCAGCAGCTCGGGGACGCTCAGGTCAGGCATTGGGCGCGAGATCCGTTCCGGCCCCGCGACGGCGGACGGCGACCAGGTCGGTACGCGGTTCGTTGACGGTCGCGGTCGCGGTCGCGGTGGCGGCGACACCCTCGTGGGAACCGCAGCCCGACCCGCATCCGGCCTCGGCGTGCGATCCGCATCCTGCGTCCGCGTGTGAGCCGCAGACGGAACCCGCGGCCTCGGCCCGGTGCTCCGGCAGCGTCACCTCGTCGGCCCCCTCCACCACGAACCCGGCGTCCGCGATCATCTCCAGGTCGGCCTGGCCGGCCTGGCCCTCGGTGGTCAGGTAGTCGCCCAGGAAGATCGAGTTGGCCAGGTTCAGCGCGAGGGGTTGCATGGTGCGCAGATGTACCTCGCGGCCGCCCGCGATCCGCACCTCCACGTCGGGGCAGACGAACCGCACCATCGCGAGGATGCGCAGACAGCGCTGCGGGGTGAGGTTCCACTCCTTGGCCAGCGGGGTGCCCTCGACCGGGATCAGGAAGTTCACCGGAACGGAGTCCGGGTCCAGCTCGCGCAGTGAGAAGACCACGTCGACCAGGTCCTCGTCCGTCTCGCCCATACCGGCGATCAGACCGGAACAGGCGGACAGACCGGCCGCGTGCGCCTTGTTGACCGTGTCCACCCGGTCGGCGTACGTGTGGGTGGTCGTGATCTCCCCGTACGTCCCCTCGGACGTGTTGAGGTTGTGGTTGTAGGCGTCCGCGCCCGCCTCGCGCAGCCGCTCCGCCTGGCCGTCGGAGAGCAGACCGAGGCAGGCGCACACCTCGACGCCCTCGTTCTGCTCCTTGATGGCCTTGATGGTGCCGGCGACCCGGTCCACGTCCCGGTCGGTCGGACCGCGTCCGGACGCCACCAGGCAGACCCGCTTGGCGCCCCCGGCGAGCCCCGCGGCGGCCGCCTTGGAGGCCTCGTCGGGTTTCAGCCAGGAGTACTTCAGGATCCCGGTCGATGAGCCCAGCCGCTGCGAGCAGTAGGAGCAGTCCTCAGGACACAGGCCCGACTTGAGGTTGACCAGGTAGTTGAGTTTCACGCGCCGGCCGAACCAGTGCCGGCGCACCTTGCCGGCCGCGGCCACCACATCGAGCACGTCGTCGTCGGAGGTCGCCAGTACGGCGAGCGCTTCCTCGCGGGTCGGCAGCTCGCGCCGAAGCCCCTTGTCCACCAGCGTGTTCAGCAGGTCCATGAGAGCCGATCCTGTACTACGAGGCAGCTCCGGGCCAAGGAGAGTTTGCACAACCCTGTCAGTTCGACGTGTGGGTATTGCCACACACTGGGTGACTGGTCGTCCCGCTAGGGTCTGTCCACTGCCTACAAAATCATCGGAGGGGTCATGGCGTTCGGCTGGATCGACGAACAGGCGGATCTCCGCCGCCGCGCCGGACTCGTACGGACCCTGCGCCCCCGTCCCGCCGACTCGCCGCTCCTGGACCTGGCGAGCAACGACTACCTGGGCCTCGCCCACCACCCGGAGGTCGCCGAGGGCGCGGCCGAGGCGGCCCGGACCTGGGGCGGCGGCTCCACCGGCTCCCGACTGGTCACCGGCACCACGGAACTCCACACCGAGCTGGAGCGCGAGCTGGCCGAATTCTGCGGGTTCGAGGCGGCCCTGGTCTTCTCCTCCGGCTACGCGGCGAACCTCGCGGCCGTCACCACGCTCGGCCCGCACGGCTCGCTGATCGTCTCCGACGCCCTGAACCACGCCTCCCTGATCGACGGCTGCCGGCTGGCCCGGGGCGCCACCCAGGTCGTGGCGCACTCCGACCCGGACGCCGTACGCAAGGCGCTCGGCACCCACGAGGGGATGGCGGTCGTCGTCTCCGACACGGTGTTCTCGGTCGACGGCGACGCGGCACCGCTGGCCGCACTGGCCGAGGCGTGCCGGGAGCACGGCGCCGGACTGGTGGTCGACGACGCCCACGGGCTCGGGGTCCTCGGGGACGGCGGGCAGGGAGCGCCGTACGCGGCCGGGCTGGCCGGCTCCGACGACGTGGTCGTCACGGCGACCCTGTCCAAGTCCCTGGGCAGCCAGGGCGGTGTGGTCCTGGGCCCGGCCCGGGTGATCGACCATCTGGTGAACGCGGCCCGGACCTTTATCTTCGACACCGGCCTCGCCCCCGCCGCGGCGGGAGCGGCGCTGGCCGCCCTGCGGCTGCTGCGACGCGAGCCCGGGCGCGCGGCCCGGGCTCGCGAGGTGGCCGCCGACCTGCACGCACGGCTGACCGCCGCGGGTCTGGAAGCGGTACGACCGGACGCCGCGGTGGTCTCCGTGCGGGCACCGTCCCCGGAGGAGGCCGTGCAGTGGGCGGCCGACTGCCGGACGGCAGGCCTGGCCGTGGGCTGTTTCCGTCCGCCTTCCGTGCCGGACGGCATCTCACGGCTCAGGCTGACCGCCCGTGCCGACCTCTCCGGGGCCGAGATCGAACGCGCTGTACGTGTGATCGGCGAGACACGACCATGAGTCGGCGTGACACGGCCGGGCCTTGCCCATATGCGGATACGGAGTCGGTCGTCAGCTGATCAGGCGGTGAGCGTGGCCACGAAACCCGCCCAGCTCTCGGGGGAGAAGAGCAGCGCGGGTCCGGCCGGGTTCTTGGAGTCGCGCACGGCGAGCAGTCCGGCCGGTGGGCCGGAGTGCGGCCGTGCCGTCTCCACGCAGTTGTTCGCTCCGGTGCTGTAGCTGCTGCGCAGCCACCGCGATCCGTGCAGATCAGCACTTGAAGGTACGTTCCGAGGCAGTGCAGTCATGGTGCCTCCTTACGCGCCGTCACCTATCCCGGCGATGTAATCCAACGAGTCCTCGGGCGAAAGGGCGTGGATCTGAAGGGTGTTGAAGGCCTCCGCGTAGGCCTGGAGGTCTTCTTTCCGTTCCAGATAGAGGCTACTCGTCAACTGGTCGAGAACAACCACATCCAGATCAGAAGTGCTCGGAAATGAGAAGATTACGAAAGGCCCGGTGATGCCCACATGCGCTCCGGCCGCGAACGGCAGCACCTGGAGCCGTACTTGAGGCAGTCGGGCCGCTTCCACCAGCCGCTCCAGCTGCCGGGCCATCACGCCCGGGCCGCCGACCTCCCGGCGCAGTACGGCTTCGTCGAGGACCGCGCTCAGCTCCAGCGGCGGCTCGTTGCGCAGTACGTCCTGCCTGGCCAGACGCACTTCCACCAGGGCGTCCAACGCCTCGTCGTCGAGCCCTTCGGCGGCCACCCGGGTCACGGCACGCGCGTACTCGGGCGTCTGCAGCAGTCCCGGTACGACCGAGGTCTCCAGCGTGCGCATCGCGCTTGCCTGTGACTCCAGACTGATGAAATCCCGGTAGGTCGGGGGCAGTACGCCACGATAGGCGTGCCACCAGTGATGCCGGCCCGCGGTATCCTCCGACCCCGCCAACACCAGCAGCAACTCCCGAAGTTGTCCCTCGATCACGCCGTACGCGTCGAGCAGTAACCGCACATCGGCCGGTTTCACACCGCTGGCGCCGGTCTCGATCCGGCTCACCTTCGACTGATGCCAGCCCACCAGACGGGCGGCCTCTCCGCTCGTGAGACCCGCGCCGGTGCGCAGCATGCGCAGTTCGGCGCCCAGTTTCCGGCGGCGTACCGCGGGACCGTTCTGCATGGGCTACTCCTTACTCCTTCCGAGCCGCCCAAATACGGTCTGGGGTAGCAGAGTTCACCGCTTCGAGCGACAGATATATGCATATCTTGGTGGATCGCTCCCCGTGACCGGCCCGGTAATGGCAGTCTGACGAAGAAGCACCAGTCCGGGACCGTACTCGAACCATCCGCACCGTGTCGGACTCCGGTCCCGAGGAAAGGGACGACCTCGCCATGGCAGACCATCTGGAAGCATCCGTCACTCTGCCGAGCGATCCCGCCTCGGTCTCCACGGCCCGCTCCTATGTGCTGGGCACCCTGGAGGAATGGGGACTGCCACCGGAGACGGAGACCGCGGACACCATCCGCCTCATCGTCTCGGAACTCGCCACCAACGCCGTACAGCACACCTTCGGACAGTCACCCACCTTCACGGTGGACCTCGTCCTTGACCGTGACGAACACCTGCGCATCGGCGTCACGGACAGTCATCCGCGCTTCCCCAAGAGACTCCCCGCCGCGGTCCAGCAGGACAACGGACGCGGCATGGTCATCATCCGCTGGCTCACCGCCGAGTGCGGCGGCAAGCTCCGGGTGCGCCCCACCCGGGAGGGCGGCAAGACCGTCTTCATCGAACTGCCCTGGACGGTCCCCGCCGAACCCGTCACGACCGCCGGCCAACAGGAGCCGTAGCCCTGAGCCCCTGCCGGCCGACTCGTCGAGCGGATCAGCTGACCCGGCCGTACCAGACGCTCTTGGTCCAGATCTTCTGGAGCTTCACCACGTCCCCGGTCTTCGGGGCGTGCCAGATCTTTCCCTTCCCGGCGTAGATGCCGACGTGGTACACGCTGGAACCCGAGTGGAAGAAGACCAGGTCCCCGGCCTTGCGGTTGCCGGCCGAGATGTGACGGGTCTTGTTGTACTGCTGGGCCGCCGTACGCGGCAGGGTCTTGCCCGCCTTCTTGAACGAGTACAGCGTGAGCCCGGAGCAGTCGAACCGGTTGGGTCCGGTGGCGCCCCACCTGTAGGGCGCGCCCTTCTTCGAGGCAGCGACCTGCAGTGCCTTCGTCCCCATCGTCGCGGCCGAGGCGTCGGAGGCGACGCCGGGGATCACGATCGAGCCGCCGACGGCGGCGATGGTCAGCGCCGAGGCCGTACCGGCCCGGGCCATGAGCGACGGAACACGATTGAGCGCAGTCATGCGCAACCCTTCGTCAGCCGCCTGTGAAGGATGACCTGTCGGATTCGGGCTGGCGAAGTTGCCCGGCCGTGTCGCCACGGCTTCACCCCAAGGGCAGCTCGGCCCGGTCATGGCGTGACCGTTCCGGCGACCCGTAGTGCTTGGGTCCTCCACTCCTGCCGATGCACTTCTGTCGACGGGTCAATCCGGGCGGCGGCAGGACTCGGCGTCCGCCCGGACCGCCCCGCCGCTGTGGCGGGGGCTTGTCGTCAGACAGGGATCTTCACTCACTCGTGTCCGAAAATCCCAACGGAATCGGGGATTTGTGGGGTTACTCACCACCCACCCGTTCGGGTGGACAACCCTTTGTTCGATTCTCCGTCAACTCCCCTGCGTAGCCCCGGACCTGCACCGGAGCGTCATGCGGGTGTCTCCGAACGGGCGTCCTGAGCGACCTCTTCGGTCAGGTAAAACCACGCCACACTCCGCCGAACGGCAGTAACCCCTTTGGGTCGTTTCAACTCCGGCCCGGGCGTGGCTTCGACGCGCCGCCCCCGATTCTTGCGGGCATCACCGTACGCAGTCGGGCGGGAGTACGACGCGAGCGGTCCGGCGCTCACCGTCGAGCACGCGCAACGCCCGTGCCAGCGTGTCCCCGTGAAGCTCCGTCTCGCCCCGCCGATGCATCAGGGCGAGCGCGTCGCGCAGCTCGGACGCCGCGCGCACCAGCGCCTGCGCGGCGCGCAGCCCTCGATAGGTGTCCTCGTTCTGCGCCGGGTTGATACGGCCCAGCAGGTCGACCACGTCCAGGTAACGGTCGATCAACTCGCCCTCGGCCCGGGTCAGTGCGGGCAGCGGGGGAAGCTCCGGTGGCAGCATCGGCGCCTCACCCCGCGTCCGGCAGACCGAGCGAGGTCCTGCGGCTGGGTACGATCCGGTCCACCAGCCCGTACGCCAGCGCCGCTTGCGCGTCCAGGACCAGGTCCCGGTCCAGATCCTGGTGGACCTGCTCCGGTGTGCGCCCGGTGTGCTTGACGAGCATGCTTTCGAGCAGCGCCCGGACCCGGTCCAACTCCGCCGCCTGGATGGCCAGATCGCTCGGCTGGCCCTGCACCGGTTCCGGCAGCGACGGCTGCTGGAGCACGATGCGTGCGCCCGGCAGCACGGACCGCTTGCCCGGTGCGCCGGCCGCGAGCAGCACCGCGGCCGAGGCCCCGGCCTGCCCCAGGCAGATCGTCTCCACGTCACAGCTGACGTACTGGACCGTGTCGTAGATCGCGGCCATCGCGCTGAACGACCCGCCCGGAGAGTTGATGTACAGCGCGATGTCCTGCTCCGGGGCGGCGTGCTCCAGATACATCAGCTGCGCCATCACGTCGTTGGCCGAGATCTCGTCGACGGGTGCGCCGAGGAAGACGATCCGCCCCTCCAGCAGCTTCGAGTACGGATCCAGGGTGCGCTGTCCGGAGCTGGTGCGTTCCGTGAACTCTGGCAGCACATAGCGGGCGGACGGTCGGGTCATGGCATACCCCTCCTCGCGGCCGAGGCGTCTCGGCGGCCGGACTCTCTGTAAAAAATGTACAGGACGTACAGAGGCTTGGGTGGGTGTTCCGCTGTCGCCGAACAAGATGTGTTGTCCGAGGTGCCCCGTAAGCTGGGTTCATGGCCTACGAGATTCCGGTGACGCAAGCCAGGGCTGAGCTCGCCGAACTGATCAACCGGGTGGTGTACGGCGGTGAGCGCGTCGTCGTGACGCGGCACGGCAAACCCCTGGTCGCCCTCGTCTCCGCCGCCGACCTGGAGCGCCTCGAAGAGCTCTCGGAATCCGCCGAGGACCAGGTGGTCAGCTCGGTCTCCACCGTGCGCGAGACCGCCGCGGTGCGCCCGGAGCGCAGCCGCTTCGGCATCGCGGCGGAGCACCGGGGGGCCGCCGGCTCCTGACCACGGACACGGCGTCGGCCCTCCACCGGAGCGTCCGGGGGAGGGCCGATCGGGTGTCATGGGGCGTGCCGTGGGACGTAGGGCCACGGTGCGGCCTTCGTCGACGGGCAGGATCGAGCCGGTCACAGGGATGGCGTCGACAAGACGGCGGATGATGGCGACATCCGCGGGGCGCCCCACCCGTTCGGCCGACACGGTGTTCACCGCCGGGGCGAACTGCGCCTGCAGCCGCCCCTCGGGCAGGAAGTCTCAGCAGTCGGCGTCGACGACACTGGGTCCACCCCTACGGGCGCGAGCCCGGCGACCGACGGGGACGCGATCCGCTCGACGGCGCCGCCGACCGCCGCGAAGGTCACCGCCCCGCGGCACTGCGCGACGTCCTCGATCGGGCGAGCGCGCGCGGCGAGATCGCCGCTGATTCGGACCCCGGACTCGTCACCGACGCCGTCCACGGGGTGTGCCGAGAGCCGGTCCGGTGCCCCCGTGCGGCGGACCCGGTGCGGTTAACGTCGTTGAAACTCCGGCGAACTAGCCTGCCCATCCACGCCACCAGCGGTTTTGTGTCCGTACAGGTGGCTGCGGCAACCGGACCCCGCACGGTCCGGAGCGAGGACTGTGAGGTGGGACGTGCAACTGACCCCGCACGAGCAAGAGAGGCTGCTGATCCATGTGGCGGCCGACGTCGCCGAGAAGCGCCGGGCCCGCGGGCTCAAGCTGAACCACCCCGAAGCCGTCGCCCTCATCACCTCGCACATCCTGGAGGGCGCACGTGACGGCCGTACCGTCGCCGAGCTGATGGCCTCCGGACGCAAGCTGCTCACCAGGGACGACGTCATGGAGGGTATCCCCGAGATGATCCATGACGTCCAGGTCGAGGCGACCTTCCCGGACGGCACCAAGCTCGTCACCGTCCACGACCCGATCGTCTGAGGGGGCCGCCGATGATTCCCGGAGAGATCCTCTTCGCCGACGAGCCCATCGTGTACAACGAGGGCCGCGCCGTCACCCGGATGACCGTCCTCAACGCCGCCGACCGGCCCGTCCAGGTCGGCTCGCACTACCACTTCGCCGAGGCCAACCCCGGACTGGAGTTCGACCGGGACGCGGCGCGCGGCATGCGGCTGAACGTCGCCGCCGGTACCGCCGTCCGCTTCGAGCCCGGCATCCCCGTCGACGTCGAACTCGTCCCGCTCACCGGCGCGCGTGTGGTGCCCGGGCTGCGCGGCGAGACCGGAGGTGCCCTCGATGCCTGAGATCTCCCGTGCCGCCTATGCCGACCTGTTCGGGCCGACCACCGGGGACAGGATCCGGCTCGCCGACACCGACCTGCTCGTGGAGATCGAGGAGGACCGTTCCGGCGGGCCCGGTCTCGCCGGGGACGAGGCCGTCTTCGGCGGCGGCAAGGTCATCCGTGAGTCCATGGGTCAGTCGCGTGCTACGCGCGCAGAAGGCACCCCCGACACGGTCATCACGGGTGCCGTGATCATCGATCACTGGGGCATCGTCAAGGCCGACGTCGGTATCCGCGACGGCCGGATCACCGGCATCGGGAAGGCCGGCAACCCCGACACCATGGACGGGGTGCACCCGGACCTGGTGATCGGGCCCGAGACCGAGGTCATCGCCGGCAACGGGCGGATCCTGACCGCCGGTGCCATCGACGCCCATGTCCACTTCATCTGCCCGCAGATCGCCGACGAGGCGCTGTCGGCGGGGGTGACGACCCTGGTGGGTGGTGGCACGGGACCTGCCGAGGGCTCCAAGGCCACCACCGTGACACCGGGTCCGTGGCACCTCGCCCGGATGCTGGAGGCGATGGAGCAGTACCCGCTCAACATCGGGTTCCTCGGCAAGGGCAACACCGTCTCCCACGAGGCGATGCTCTCCCAGATCCGGGGCGGGGCCCTGGGGCTGAAGCTGCACGAGGACTGGGGATCGACCCCGGCGGTCATCGACGCCGCGCTGACCGTCGCCGACCGGACGGGTATCCAGGTGGCCATCCACACGGACACGCTGAACGAGGCGGGGTTCGTCGGGGACACGCTCGCCGCGATCGGCGGACGTGGGATCCACGCCTACCACACCGAGGGTGCGGGGGGCGGGCACGCGCCGGACATCATGACCGTCGTCTCCGAGCCGCACGTACTGCCGAGTTCGACGAATCCGACCCGGCCCTACACCGTCAACACCGCCGAGGAACACCTCGACATGCTGATGGTGTGCCATCACCTGAATCCGGCGGTGCCGGAGGACCTCGCCTTCGCCGAGTCGCGGATCCGGCCGTCGACCATCGGGGCCGAGGACGTGCTGCACGACCTCGGTGCGATCTCGATCATCTCGTCCGACGCGCAGGCCATGGGGCGGGTGGGTGAGGTGATACTGCGGACCTGGCAGACCGCGCATGTGATGAAGCGTCGGCGGGGCGCGCTGCCTGGGGACGGGCGCGCCGACAATCGCCGGGTACGGCGGTACGTCGCGAAGTACACCATCAATCCGGCGCTCGCCCAGGGGCTGGCCCGGGAGGTCGGCTCGGTGGAGACCGGCAAGCTCGCCGACCTCGTGCTCTGGGAGCCCGCGTTCTTCGGGGTCAAGCCGCAGCTCGTCATCAAGGGCGGGCAGATCGCCTACGCGCAGATGGGCGACGCCAACGCGTCGATCCCGACGCCCCAGCCGATCCTGCCGCGTCCCATGTACGGGGCGATCGGGCGGGCGCCGGCCGCCAACTCCTTCAACTTCGTCGCCCCGCTCGCCATCGAGGACGGGTTGCCGGAGCGGTTGCAGCTCGGCAAGCGGTTCGTCGCCATCGAGTCGACGCGTGGGGTGACCAAGGCGGACATGCGGGAGAACGACGCGCGTCCCTCGGTCCGGGTCGATCCCGACAGCTTCGCCGTGTACATCGACGGGGAACTGGTCGAGGCGGCACCGGCCGCGGAACTGCCCATGGCCCAGCGCTACTTCCTGTTCTGAGAGCGGGTGGTCGTGGTGTCTCGGGCAGCGTTGCTGGTGCTGGCCGACGGCCGCTTTCCCGCCGGAGGGCATGCGCACTCCGGCGGGGCCGAAGCGGCGGTCAAGGCCGGGCGGATCACCGGGGCGGCGGATCTGGAGGAGTTCTGCCGGGGGCGGTTGCACACGGCGGGGCTGATGGCGGGTGCGTTCGCCGCGGCTGCGGTACTCGGTGTGGGGGTACGGGAGTTGGATGCGGCGGCTGATGCGCGGACGCCGTCGCCCGCGCTTCGGGGCACGGCTCGCAAGCTCGGGCGGCAGCTGCTGCGGGCCGCTCGGGTGACCTGGCCCGGGTCCGAACTCGACGCCCTTGCACGGGAGTTCCCCAAGGGGGCGCATCAGCCGGTGGTGTTGGGAGTGGTCGCTCGGGCGGCGGGGCTGTCGGCTGCCGACGCGGCGTACTGCGCGGCGTATGAGTGCGTGAGCGGGCCGGCCACGGCGGTGGTGCGGTTGCTGAGTCTGGATCCGTTCGAGGCGACGGGGGTGCTGGCTCGGTTGGCGCCGGAGGTGGACCGGGTGGTCGACCGGGCCGTGGAGGCGGCGCGAGGGGTGGCCGGGGGTGGGGTGGATGTGCTGCCCGCGGGGTCGGCGCCGTTGCTGGAGATCGGGGCGGAGTGGCATGCGGGGTGGGGGGTGCGGTTGTTCGCGTCCTAGTTTTCTCGCCCCCGCCGCCCCTACCCGTCCCATCACCAGGGGCTGCGCCCCCTTCGACCCCCGCCGCGTCCCGTCCCGGGGGCTGCCGCCCCCGGACCCCCGCTTCGGCCTGAACGGCCTCGTCCTCAAACGCCGGACGGGCTGGAGAGGGTGCGGACCGGCTTTTGTCCTTGGACGCCGGACGGGCTGGGAGTTGCGGAACAGGTCAGTTTGAAGGTCACGTAGTACAAGGAGCCGTATATGCACCTCGATCACGATCACCACGGTCCCGCTGTCCTCAGCGCCGACGCGCGTCGGCCCGATGGGGCTCGGCGTGCCCTTCGGATCGGGCTCGGTGGGCCCGTCGGGTCCGGGAAGACCGCTACCGTCGCCGCGCTCTGCCGGGCGCTGCGTGACGAGTTGTCCCTCGCCGTCGTCACCAACGACATCTACACGCGTGAGGACGCCGAGTTCCTGCTGCGGGAGGCCGTGCTGCCGCCCGAGCGGATCACCGCCGTCGAGACGGGGGCCTGTCCGCACACCGCGATCCGCGACGACATCTCGGCCAACCTCGAAGCCGTGGAGGACCTGGAGGACGAGGTCGGGCCGCTGGATCTCATCCTCGTCGAGTCGGGCGGGGACAACCTCACCGCCACCTTCTCCAAGGGGCTCGTGGACGCGCAGATCTTCGTGATCGACGTGGCCGGCGGTGACGACATCCCCCGGAAGGGCGGCCCGGGGGTGACCACCGCCGATCTGCTGGTCGTCAACAAGACCGACCTCGCTCCCTACGTGGGTTCCGACCTGGCGCGGATGGCGGCCGACGCCAAGGCGCAGCGGGCGGAACTGCCCGTCGTCTTCCAGTCGTTGCGTGGCGAGGCCGGTGTCGGGGACGTCGCCTCGTGGGTGCGGGAGCGGCTCGCCGCGTGGACGGCATGACCGCCACCGGTGTACGGGCGGCCGCGCGGATCGTCGCCCGGGAGGACGGGCGGGGCGGGACGGCGTTGCCTGTGCTGGAGGGCCAGGGGCCGCTCGCGCTTCGGCGCACCCGGGGGAGCGGTGCCGAGGCGCGGGTGATGGTCGTCGGGGCGATGAGCGGGCCGCTCGGTGGCGACCGGTTCTCGGTCGAGGCGACGGTGGAGCGGGGGGCGCGGCTGTGTGTCGGGTCCGCCGCGGCCACCATCGCTCTCCCGGGGCAGGCGAAGGGCGAGGCCCGGTACGACGTTCGGCTCGATGTCGCCGACGGCGGTGAACTACGGTGGCTGCCAGAGCAGTTGATCTCGGCGAAGGGGAGCGATCTACACGTCACGACCCGCGTCGACGTCGGAGCCGGCGGGCGGCTCGTGCTGCGTGAGGAGCAGGTGCTCGGGCGGGCGGGGGAGGAGCCCGGGCGGCTCACCAGCCGGCTCACCGTGCGCGTCGCCGGGAAGGCCGTACTGGACCAGGAGTTGGCCTGCGGTCCCGGGGCGCCCGGTGGATGGGACGGGCCGGCCGTGCTGGGGGGACATCGCGCGGTGGGGCAACTCGTCGTCGTACGACCGGAGTTCGAGGCCGAGCCGGTGGTGGCTCGGATGCTGGGGGAGTGCGCCGCCCTCACTCCGCTCGCCGGGCCCGCCGTGCTGGTGAGTGCGGTGGCGGTCGACGCGCTGCGGCTGCGGCGGGTGTTGGACGAGGCGTTGGGCCATCTCTGTGGCTGATCCGCTCAGCGGGACGTGATTGTCCGGTTATCGGATTGGTAACGACGGCCGTCACACCCTGTCCTCAGGAGGTTCACAGCCGGAAGGATCCCCTCTGACCATTCGTCACCATGTACGGGGAGGGGCCCACTTGAGGGACAACTTCAGATCGAGGAGCCGTTTGCTGGCGCTCGGTTCCGCGGGCGCGCTCGTCACGGCGACCCTGATCACCGGTGCGCTCGCGGCGCCCGCGTCCGGTGCCGAGGCGCGCAAGGGCGGCCAGGACCGTGCACAGTGGGGCGCTTCCGTCGCCGCCGCGCGTGCCGCCAAGGCCGGCATCGACTGGGCGGACTGCCCGGCCGACTGGGGCTTCGAGAAGCCCATCCAGTGCGGCTGGGTCAGCGTGCCGCTCGACTACACGAACCCCTACGGCAAGCAGATCAAGCTGGCCGTCGACCGAATAGGCAACACGGGGACGAAGGCGGAGCGCCAGGGCGCGCTCGTCTACAACCCCGGCGGCCCGGGCAGTTCGGGGATGCGTTTCCCGCGCCGGGTCACCACCAAGAACCCGCTGTGGGTCAACACCGCGAAGGCATACGACTTCGTGGGCTTCGACCCGCGCGGCGTCGGCCACTCCGCGCCCATCTCCTGTATCGACCCGCAGGAGTTCGTGAAGGCGCCCAAGGCCGACCCGGTGCCGGACACCGAGGCCGACAAGACCGCCCAGCGCAAGCTGGCCGAGCAGTACGCGGACGGCTGCGCCGCGCGCACCGGCCGGGCGATGCTCCAGCAGATGACCACCCCGAACACCGCACGCGACCTGGACGTCATCCGGGCCGCGCTCGGCGAGAAGAAGCTCAACTACCTCGGGGTCTCCTACGGCACCTACCTCGGCGCCGTGTACGGGACGCTGTTCCCGGGGCATGTGCGCCGGATGATCGTCGACAGTGTCGTCAACCCGTCGCGGGAGAACATCTGGTACCAGGCCAACCTGGAGCAGGACATCGCCTTCGAGGGCCGCTGGAAGGACTGGGAGGACTGGGTCGCCGCCAACGACGCCGCCTTCCACCTCGGGACCACCCGCGACGCCGTCCAGGCCAAGTGGCTCCAGCTGCGCGCCACCGCCAAGGCGAACCCGATCGGCGGGGTCGTCGGACCGGCCGAGCTGATCTCCTTCTTCCAGAGCGCGCCGTACTACGACTCCTCGTGGGTCCCGGTCGCGACGGTGTTCAGCAAGTACTTCGCGGGTGACGCCCAGGCCCTGGTCGACGCCGCCGCCCCGAACCTGACGAACACCGCGGGCAACATCACCTCGGAGAACGGCAACGCCGTCTACACGGCCGTCGAGTGCACCGACGCCAAGTGGCCCACCAGCTGGCAGAAGTGGGACCGCGACAACACCGAGCTCAACAAGCAGTACCCGTTCATGACCTGGGCCAACGCATGGATGAACCTGCCGTGCGCCACCTGGCCGGTCAAGCAGCAGACCCCGGTCGAGGTCACGACCCACAAGGGGCTGCCGCAGGTGCTGATCGTGCAGTCCACCCGTGACGCCGCCACCCCGTACCCCGGCGCCGTCGAACTGCACAAGCGCTTCAAGGGCTCCCGTCTCATCACCGAGCAGGGCGCCGGCTCGCACGGCGTGACCGGCCTGGTCAACCCGTGCATCAACGACCGCGTGGACGCCTACCTGCTCACCGGCAAGCTGGACAGTGCGGACGTCACCTGCACACCGCACGCGACTCCGAAGCCGTAGCCACAGCCATAGCCGTACAGCCGGTGCGGGCGGCGGGGAGCACCTCCCCGCCGCCCGCACCCGTACCCTCAACTGAGCGGCGCGCGCGGGAACCTGCGTTCCTTCCCGCCCTTCTCCGCGGCCTGTTCGGCCTTGACGACGGCCGCGTACTGGTCGACGTACTCCTGCCCGGAGAGGGACAGGATGGCGTAGATGATCTCGTCGGTGATGGCGCGCAGGACGGCCTTCTCGTCCTCCATCCCGGCGTAACGGGAGAACTCGAGGGGCTTGCCGAAGCGGATCACCACGGGGTGGATGTTCGGGATGACCTTGCCCGGCGGCTGCGCCTCGAAGGTACCGATCATCGCGCACGGGATCACCGGGACCCCGGCCCGCAGCGCCATCACGGCGACACCGACCTTGCCCTTGTAGAGCCGGCCGTCGTGCGAGCGGGTGCCCTCCGGGTAGATGCCGAGCAACTCGCCCTTGCCCAGCACCTTGAGCCCCTCACGGATCGCGGCCTGGCCCGCCTCCTTGCCGGAGCGGTCCACCGGGATCTGCCCGGCGCTGCGGAAGAAGAACGCGGTCAGCCGGCCCTTCACACCCGGCCCGGTGAAGTACTCGGCCTTGGCGAGGAAGGTGATGCGCCGCTTCAGCACGGCCGGCATCAGGAAGTGGTCGGCGAAGGAGAGGTGGTTGCCCGCGACGATCGCGGGTCCGGAGGCCGGCACATGCTCCAGACCTTCGATGCGGGGGCGGAACACCAGTCTCAGCAGCGGCCCCAGGAGCACGTACTTGAGAAGGTAGTAGAACACGGCTGGCAGCCCCCAACTCCACGAGGTGACTTCAAACTGACGTTCTCCCAGGCCGGGGCCCACTTGTATGAATAGCACAGTTGGGGGACGTCGCCAGTCCGCTCGACCCTCCCGCCGAGGAGTGTCACGGCTCCTGGGGGGTCAGCCGGACGATCTGGAAGCCGGCGGTCGCCAGCACGGACGGGAGTGCGCGCACGGCATCGCGGTCCCGGTCCCGTACGGATTCGCCGAGCAGCTCCCATTCCACGAGGTCGGGCCGGGTTCTGGCGGTGTCGTCACGGACGTGGCCGTATGTCCAGCCCTCCCGCTGCCGTGCCGCCAGCCAGCGCCGGTGCTCCATGACGGCCAGCCGGCCGATCTCGTCGTCGCGGAAGGCGAACGGCGGCTTCGGCGCCACCCGAGGAGCGATCGCGCAGTCGATGGAGCGCAGCTTGGGGCCGATGTGCCGGGCCGCGGCCCGGTTGTCCTCCTGGAGCCGGCCGGGCAGCCGTTCCCAGGGGACCATGGACGGATTGGCCGCCACGACGTCCCCGTGCCGGCGGCGGGCCAGCACGTACTCCTCGTGGAAGGCCCGGGCGAGCTGCTCCATCAGGTCGTCGTCGAGGAGCTCGGGCCGGCAGGCCGCGTCCAGGACCCCGAACGGCCGCAGCCTGCCGCCGAGATCGTCCAGCATCGCCGTGTCGCCGTCGCCGAGGGAGGCGCCGTAGGAGCCGGCCTCCTGCAGTTGGAGGGTCAGACCGTCCGGCGTGGTGGGCCAGGCCCGGACCGCCGTCAGCGCGGTGCGCAGGGAGACGTCGTCCGGTCGGCAGCAGACGTAGACGCGTCCGGGCACGGTCGCCGGCTCGGCCGAACGCAGCTCGGAGAGCAGCTCGTTGACGGCGTGCCCGGTCTCCGGCATGTCCCGTGGGGTGAGCCGGCACACCTCGGCCAGGAACTCGTACCGGGTGCACAGAGCGGTGAGCGCGGCGGTGGCCGAGTCACCGGCCCAGGTCACCGGAAGCGGCCCGGACGGGTGCTCGCGCAGTCGCCAGCGCCGGGCCAGTTCGACGAGAAGGGCGCGGGCGAACGGGGAGACCCCGACGATCAGGCAGCCTGCCGGAGCGGCGGTGTCCTGGGCCTCGAAGCCTTCCTCGGCGGCGAGTTGACGGGCCGCGAGGACATCCACGTTGAAGAAGTCGAGGCGTACCCGGCCCTGTGCCGTGCCCACCAGGTGGCGGGCCTGCAGGGCGGTGCACATCTCCTGGTCGGCGACCGCCGCGTGCACCCGCAGCGGCTCGCGGGACCGGGTGGCCAGGTTCCGCACCGCCGCGGCGATCAGGACGTTGTCACCGTAGTCCTCGTCGCACGCGTAGACGGCGGCCGCGCGGACCGCTCCGGCCCTGCGGAGCGTCTCCGGGCGGCGGCCGTCCCCGACCACGTTCAGCACCCCGTCGTCGTTGCCGGCGGCGGAGACGACGACCACGGTCTTGCCCGCCGCCCGCAGCCGGGCCGCCAGCATCCGGGCGGTCCCGCCCGACCCGCAGACCACGCAGTGCCCGCGCAGCCGTGCCATCCGCAGCCGCAGCAGTTCACCGGCGCCGAGGATCCGGACCGTCTCGGCGAGCGCGTAGACCGTGGTGAGTGGGGCCGCGTACCGGGCCACGTCAAGGGCCAGGGGGAGCGGACCGCCCCTGTCCAGCGGTGTGGCGGACAGCACGAACAACTGGCAGGAGTAGTAGAGGAGATCGGCAGGACCGTGCCCGAACTCCGGGCGCTGCCGCAGATAGGTCCGGAAGCCGGCGCAACCGAGCGCCACCGCCGCCACGGCCAGGGCGGCGAAGCTCAGCCTGAAGACGGTGAAGGGACGTAAGGACAGCTCGTCCCGCCCTCGTGTGACCATCGCACACCCCCGTGAGCAACCGCGCCGTGCGCACCTCATGGTCGGTGCCATCCCGCGGCGCGTCAATGTGCACGATCGCCGCGGGGCGGCCGCTCTCCCTGGCGCGGCCGCCGTCGTACGCCGGCCGGGAGTCAGGCCGTCAGGACCTTCTCCAGCGAGCCCAGCGCGGACCGCAGTTCCTCCGCCGTGATGGTCAGCGGCGGGGCCAGCCGGATCGTGGAGCCGTGCGTGTCCTTGACCAGCACGCCCTCGCGCATCAGACGTTCGCTGATCTCGCGGCCGGTGCCGATCGCCGGATCCACGTCGACGCCCGCCCACAGCCCGCGCGAACGGAAACCGACCACACCCTTGCCGACCAGCTCCGCCAGACCGTCCCGCAGGATCACGCCCGACTCCGCAGCCCTGCGCTGGAACTCGCCGTTCTCCAGCAGCTCGACCACCGCCGTGCCGACGGCCGCCGCGAGCGGGTTGCCGCCGAACGTCGAGCCGTGTTCGCCGGGCCGCAGCACACTCATCACCTCGCGCCGGGCCACGACCGCCGACACCGGCACGATCCCGCCGCCGAGCGCCTTGCCGAGCAGCAGCACGTCGGGCACGACGTCCTCGTGGTCCACGGCGAGGGTACGGCCGGTACGGCCGAGGCCCGACTGGATCTCGTCGGCGATGAAGAGGCAGCCCTTGCGCCGGGTCAGTTCGCGGACCCCGGTCAGATAGCCGTCGTCGGGGATCATCACCCCGGCCTCGCCCTGGATCGGCTCGATCAGCACGGCCGCCGTCGTCTCGTCGACCGCCGCCTCCAGCGCGGCCAGGTCGTTGTACGGCACGATCCGGAAGCCCGGCGTGAACGGGCCGAAGCCCGCCCGGGCCGTCTCGTCCGTGGAGAAGCTGACGATCGTGGTCGTACGGCCGTGGAAGTTGTCCGCCGCCACGACGATCGTGGCCCGGTCGGCGGGGACGCCCTTCACGTCGTAGGCCCATTTGCGGGCCACCTTGATGCCGCTCTCCACCGCCTCCGCGCCGGTGTTCATCGGCAGCACCATGTCCAGGCCGGTCAACTTCGCGAGCCGTTCGGCGAGTTCGGCCAGCCGGTCGTTGTGGAAGGCGCGGGAGGTGAGGGTGAGCTGGTCGAGCTGGCGGTGCGCGGCCTCGACCAGGGCCGGGTGGCGGTGGCCGAAGTTGAGGGCCGAGTAGCCGGCGAGCATGTCGAGGTAGCGGCGGCCCTCGACGTCCTCCACCCAGGTGCCCTCGGCACGGGCGACGACGACGGGCAGCGGGTGGTAGTTGTGTGCGAGGACCGGTTCCTCCGCCTCGATCAGTTCGGCGGAGGAACGCGTGCGCGCGGGTGCGGTCATCAGAGGGATCTCCTGGTCCTCAGCGGATTTCCTGGGTGCAGCACTTGATGCCGCCGCCGGCCTTGTGGAACTCGGACAGGTCGACGGGGACGGGCTCGTAGCCCTGCTCGGCGAGGCGGGCGGCGAGCGCCTCGGCCTGCGGCGCGATGAAGACATGACGGCCGTCGGAGACGGAGTTCAGGCCGAACGCCATCGCGTCGTCACGGGTGGCGAGCACCGCGTCCGGGTACAGGCGCCGCAGTACGTCCCGGCTGCCGGGGGAGAAGGCCTCGGGGTAGTAGACGATGTTTCCGTCGGGCCGGCCGTCGAGGACGAACAGCGCGGTGTCCAGGTGGTAGAAGTACGGGTCCACCAGGGTCAGGCTGATCACCGGGTGGCCGAAGAACTCCTGCGCCTCCCGGTGCGCCTCACGGGTGGTGCGGAAGCCGGTGCCGGCGAGCAGGTAGCGGCCCGTCCAGACCAGGTCGCCCTCGCCCTCGACCACCGAGGCCGGGCGGTGCACGTCGTAGCCCGCCGTCTTGAACCAGAGGTCGTAGTGGGTGGACTCGGGGCGCCGCTCGGGCGCGTGGAAGAGGGAGCCGAAGACGCGGCCGCCGACGACGACCGCCGAGTTCGCGGCGAAGACCATGTCGGGCAGACCGGCGACCGGCTCCAGATGATCGACGCTGTGGCCATGGGCACGGTATGCGCCGATCAGCGCGGTCCACTGCTCCTGGGCCAGGTCGATGTCGACCCTGGTGTCGGGGTTCATCCAGGGATTGATCGCGTACTGCACGGCGAAGTGTCTGGGTTCGCAGACGAGGAAGCGCCGGACGCGCGGCACACGGCTTTCGGACACAGAGCTGTTCCTCCGCTTTCCTGCGGTGTCGACTGAGGGTTGACACCAAGGTAGAAAGCGACAGATCCGCACGACAAGAAATAAATGTTGCGCATCTGTGCAGGAATACTGCGTATCCGATCGTACAAACGCAGCATTGATGCGTTTACTCGGGCACGGGCTGTGTCGCGCCCGCCTCCGGGCTCTCCGGGAGCAGGTGCGACAGCACCATCACGCTGATCGTCTTCCGGATGAACGGTTCGACGCGGATCCGCTCCAGCACCTCCTCGAAGTGGTCCACGTCCCGCGCCCGCACGTGCAGCAGGGCGTCCGCGCCGCCGGTCACCGTCATGGCCGCGGTGATCTCCGGATGGTTGCGGACCACCTCCGCGAGCCGCCGGGGCGGGGCCGCGCCCTCGCAGTACACCTCGACGTACGCCTCCGTGCGCCAGCCGAGTGCCGACGGCTTGACGGTGGCCGTGAACCCGGTGATCACACCGGTCTCGCGCAACCGGTCGACCCGCCGCTTCACAGCGGTGGCGGAGAGCCCGACGGCCGCGCCGATCTCGGCGAAACTGGTCCGCGCGTTCGCCATCAGCGCGGTGGTGATCTTCCGGTCGAGTTCGTCGAACGGGACGGTGCCGCTGTTCATGTGCGCACTGTATCCACGCGCGCAGACGGTTCAGGAGCACCACTTCATCCGGCGCGAACGTCCACGTCCGGGACATGTCCAGCGCCCCGCCGAGCCGCCTACACTCCGTTCATGCTGCGCGCCCTCGCCGTCGACGACGAACGCCCCTCGCTGGAGGAGCTTCTCTACTTACTCAACGCCGATCCGCGGATCGGCAGTGTCGAGGGCGCCGGGGACGCCACCGAGGCGCTGCGCCGCATCACCCGCGCCCTGGAGTCCGGACCACAGGGCCCCGAGGCGATCGACGTCGTCTTCCTCGACGTCCAGATGCCCGGTCTGGACGGCCTGGAGATGGCCCGCCTCCTCACCGGCTTCGCCCGGCCCCCGCTGGTCGTCTTCGTCACCGCCCACGAGGACTTCGCGGTGCGGGCCTTCGACCTCAAGGCGGTCGACTACGTCCTGAAGCCGGTACGGAAGGAACGCCTCGCGGAAGCGGTACGCCGGGCCGCCGAACTGCGCGGCGCCGCACCCCGGATACCCGTGCACGAACCCGACCCCGACCACATCCCGGTCGAACTCGGCGGTGTCACACGGTTCGTGGCCGTGGACGACATCACCCACGTCGAGGCCCAGGGGGACTACGCCCGCCTCCATACCGACCGCGGCAGCCACCTCGTCCGCATCCCCCTGTCCACCTTGGAGGACCGCTGGCGCTCCCGCGGCTTCGTCCGCATCCACCGCCGCCACCTCGTCGCCCTGCGCCACATCGGCGAACTCCGCCTGGACGCGGGTACGGTGAGCGTCCTGGTCGGCGACGAGGAACTCCAGGTGAGCCGGCGCCACGCACGCGAACTACGGGACCTGCTGATGAGGAGGGTCTGACGATGCCCGCGGACCCCGCCGAGCGCCGTGTCACGGTCACCGGCCCGCCGCGCCGCAGCCGCCGTACCTCCGGCTACTACCGGCCGCGCACCGAGATCGACGAGCAGACCACCCTCGGCCACACCTATGTCCGCTCCCTGATGCGTACCCAACTCCGGGCCGCTCTGGTCGTGTTCGCGGTCCTCGTGTTCCTCGTCGGCCCGCTTCCGCTGGTCTTCGCGGCCGCCCCCGAGGCGCGCCGCCTGGAGTGGCTGGTGCTCGGCTTCTGCCTCTACGCCCCGCTGATCCTGCTCGCCCGCTGGTACGTGCGCCGCGCCGAACGCAACGAGGAGGACTTCGTCCGCCTCGTCGAGGACCGATGAGCCGTCGCATGCCCGCACCGGTCCTGAACTCCCGCCGGGGCGAGGCCGGATGAACTCCGGATACGCCGTCCCGGCCGTCGCCCTCGTCGTCGTCGCGACCGTCCTGGTCGGCGCCTTCGGCCTGCGCATCTCCCGTACGACGTCCGACTTCTACGTCGCCTCGCGCACCGTCGGCCCCCGCCTCAACGCGGCCGCGATCAGCGGCGAGTACCTCTCCGCCGCCTCCTTCCTGGGCATCGCGGGACTGGTCCTCGTCCAGGGCCCGGACATGCTCTGGTACCCGGTCGGCTACACGGCCGGCTACCTGGTGCTGCTCCTCTTCGTCGCCGCCCCGCTGCGCCGGTCCGGCGCCTACACCCTCCCCGACTTCGCCGAGGCCCGGCTCGCCTCACAGGCGGTACGACGGCTCGCCGGGGCGTTCGTCGTGGGCGTCGGCTGGCTGTACCTGCTCCCGCAACTGCAGGGAGCGGGGCTGACGTTGGCGGTGCTCACCGGCGCCCCGGACGCGCTCGGCGGCCTCATCGTGGCCGTCGTCGTCGTGGCCACCGTCGCCGCCGGCGGGATGCGCAGCATCACCTTCGTCCAGGCCTTCCAGTACTGGCTGAAGCTCACCGCGCTCCTCGTCCCCGCCCTCTTCCTGGTCCTCGCCTGGCAGGGCGCCGGCGCCCCCACCCACGCCTTCGACGAGCCCGCCACCTTCCGCGACCGGCGCACCGTGGACGTCCAGGACACCCTCGCCCTCAGACTCGACCGCCCCCTCACGGTCACCGTCACCGGCACGGTCGACGGCCGCCCGCGCGAGGATGCCAGGATCACCCTCCCCGAGGGCACCCACCGCATCGCCGCCGGCACCCGGCTGACCTTCGCCGAGGGCACCCGCGTCCCCGCCACCGACCGGGGCACCAACGGCGGCATGTCCACCTCGCTCGCCGAGAGCCGCGAGGAACGCCCGCTGTACGCCACGTACGGACTGATCCTCGCCACCTTCCTCGGCACCATGGGCCTGCCCCATGTCGTCGTCCGCTTCTACACCAGCCCGCACGGCGTCGCCGCCCGCCGCACCACGGTCGCCGTCCTCGCCCTGATCGGCCTCTTCTATCTCCTGCCACCCGTCTACGGCGCCCTCGGCCGCCTCTACACCCCCGAACTCACCCTCACCGGAGACGCGGACGCCGCCGTCCTGCTGCTGCCCGGCCGGGTCGTCGGCGGTGTCGGCGGCGAGCTGCTCGGCGCGCTGGTGGCGGGCGGCGCCTTCGCCGCGTTCCTCTCCACCGCCTCCGGGCTCACCATGGCGGTCGCCGGAGTCCTCACCCAGGACGTCCTCCCGTCGCGCGGCGTGCGGCACTTCAGACTCGGGACCGTGCTGGCGATGGCCGTACCGCTCGCGGCCGGCATGCTGGTGGGCGGGCTGCCGGTGGCCGACGCCGTCGGGCTCGCCTTCGCCGTATCGGCCTCCTCCTTCTGCCCGTTGCTGGTCCTCGGCATCTGGTGGCGGCGGCTGACCCCGCCCGGCGCGGCCGCCGGGATGCTGGTCGGGGGCGGCTCGGCGTTCTGCGCGGTGGCCGCGACGATGGCCGACTTCCCGGGCACCGGGAGCCTGCACGCCCTGCTCGCCTGGCCGGCCCTCTGGTCGGTGCCGCTCGGCTTCCTCACCATGATCCTGGTGTCCCTCGCGACCGCGAGCCGGGTGCCGCCCGGAACGGCCGCGATCCTGGCCCGCTTCCACCTGCCGGAAGAGCTGCACGCGGAGGTCAAGGCGTGACCGCGTCCCTCCGAGGCGTGACCGCGACCCTCCGAGGCGAGACCGCGACCCTCCGAGGCGAGGCCGCGTCCCTCCGAGGCGCGACCGCGCCGCCGTCTCCCGGGGGGAGGCCATGACCGGTTTCCTGGCCGGCCTCCTGGTCGCCGTACTCCCGCTGCTCGCCGCCGGTTTCTGGCTGGGCCGCCGCACCGCGCGCCCCGAGGGCCTCGGCGGCGGCCTCGGCACCCCCGTCGAGTACGCCACCTTCGAGACCCTGCACACCGCGTCCCTGGCCGCACCCCCGCTCCGCGCCGGCCTCACCGAGGAGACCGCCCGCCGCTCGGCCCGCCGGCTGCGCACCCTGCTCGGCACCGACGCCCTCTGCCTCACCGACCACGAGAGCCTGCTGGTCTGGGACGGCGTCGGCGGCCATCACCGCACCGAGATCATGGAACGCCTCGCCGGACCGCTGGAGTCCGGCCGCGGCGAGGCCTTCCGGCTGCACTGCGAGCTCCCCGACTGCCCGGTCCGCTGGGCCGTGATCGCCCCCCTCACCGTCGACGACCGCGTCCACGGCACCCTGGTCGCCTGCGCCCCACGAGAGTCGGCCGTTCTGGTCCGGGCGGCCGGCGAGGTCGCGCGCTGGGTCGGCGTCCAACTGGAACTGGCCGACCTCGACCGCTCCCGGACCCGCCTCATCGAGGCCGAGATCCGCGCCCTGCGCGCCCAGATCTCCCCCCACTTCATCTTCAACTCGCTCGCGGTGATCGCCTCGTTCGTGCGCACCGACCCCGAGCGCGCCCGCGAACTGCTCCTGGAGTTCGCCGACTTCACCCGCTACTCGTTCCGCAGGCACGGCGACTTCACCACCCTCGCCGACGAACTCCACGCCATCGACCACTACTTGGCGCTGGTGCGGGCGCGGTTCGGCGACCGCCTCACGGTCACGCTCCAGATCGCTCCCGAGGTGCTCCCGGTCACCCTGCCCTTCCTCTGCCTCCAGCCCCTCGTCGAGAACGCCGTCAAACACGGCCTGGAGGGCAAGACCGGCACCTGCCACATCCAGATCACCGCCCAGGACACGGGCGCCGAGGCCCTGGTCGTCATCGAGGACGACGGCGCCGGCATGGACCCCGTGCTGCTGCGCCGCATCCTGGCCGGCGAGACCAGCCCCTCGGGCGGCATCGGCCTGTCCAACGTCGACGACCGGCTCCGCCAGGTCTACGGCGACGACCACGGCCTCGTCATCGAGACCGCCCCCGGCGCGGGCATGAAGATCACCGCCCGGCTGCCCAAGTACCAGCCCGGAGTGCACCGGACCGCCCGCCTGACGACGGACTGAGCGGTCAGCCGCTCTGCTGGGTCATCACCATCGCCAGCGTCAGCAGCCCCAGCACCACCCACCCGAACCACAGCCAGCCGTTGCTGCCGAGCGCCACCGTGTAGGCCGTCACCACCACGAGACCGCCGACGGTGAGCACCCCCATCGCCTTGGTGGAGCCGTTGGAACCGTTCGAACCGTTCGCAGAACCGGGCATCGCGACACCCTCCTCAGGGTCCGTCCCCCTCCATGGTGCCCCCGTTCTGCTTCCGGACGGTGCAGACGGCGAAATGAAAGCCGGCCGTCCACGTGGCCTCACTCGTCCAGGAGTGTGCCTCGTACACGGAAGGATCGAATCCGTACTCCTGGGGCGGTACGTCCCGTGCGCACGCCTGGTCCTGCTGTTTCCCCGCCCTGGCCAGCGTCAGGTCGGCGGCCAGCCGCGTGAACCCGAGCACCTCCTCGTCGTGCGGCCCCGAGCAGGAGACGAGCACGGCGGTCCGCCTGGGCGGCAGCCGGAGACAGTCCCGCTTCTGCATGGTGGCGTTGCCCACGAACGAGGCGCCTGTCGTGCGGTACCCGTCGAGCGGCCCGTAGACGGGTCCGTGCGCCCCCAGCACCAGACAGGCGACCCGCCCCCCGGTCGCCTCGAACCCGTCCCCGCTCGGTACGACGGCGACGGACCGCACATCCGCGAGCTTGCCGCGCAGCTCCCTGGTCCGCTCCTCGCACCCGGCGGGCCCCTTCTCACGAGCCTCCGAGGCGGAGGCCACCGGCACGAACGTCATCACCTGGCCGTCCGGTGCCCTGTCCGCGCAGGTCGGGTCGACGGTGAGGGTCGGGGTGCCCACGAAACGCGTCCCGCTGGACCACTCGGCGACCACACAGTCACCGCCCTTGAGGGGCTGCGCAAGGCCCACCAGGCTGCCGTACGGCGGCCCGGCCGCGGAACCGTGGCTCTCGTGCGCGAGCGCCCACCAGATCCCGGCCCCGGCCAGCACCAGCCCCAGGGCGGCGGCGATGGCGGCACGCAGGGCATGCGGGTACGGACGGCGCCGGTGGCCGGGGCGGCCGGGGCGGTGGCCGGACGGGGGGTCGGCCGGGGTATCGGGCCGGGGAGCGGGCGACGGGACCGGGCTCGACACGAGGTCGGGTGCTCCGAAGACGGGCACCTCCGGTGCGTCGCCCCAGGGCGGTGCGGAACCCGGATCGGTGCGCGTACGGACGTACGCATCCGCCTGCGACGACACGATCAGCGACAGCGCGGCCTCGGCCTCCACCGCCGACATCCGCCGCGCCGGATCCTTGACGAGCAGCGCGAGCAGCACCGGCGCCAGCGCACCTGCCCGCACCGGCGGACCGGGCTCGTCCGTCACCGCGGCGGAGAGCTCCGAGTAGTCCGAACCGCGCTCGAACGGCCGCCGCCCCTCCACCGCGTGGTACAGCGTGCACCCCAGCGAGAACAGATCGGCGGCCGGTGTGGGCGGCCCGGCCATGACCCGCTCCGGCGCCACATACCCCGCCGTCCCGACCAGCGCCGACGGCTGCGTGTACCGGGTCTCACCGCCGTACGGCTGCACCGAGATGCCGTAGTCCGTCAGCAGCACACGGGCATACGGCGCCCCGGTGCGGTCGGGCGCCAGCAGGATGTTCGCCGGTTTCACGTCCCGGTGCATCAGACCCCGCTGGTGTCCGGCCGTCAGCGCGTCCAGGACGGCGAGGCCGATCCGGGCGCACTCGGCGGGCGGCAACGGGCCGCCCCGCCCCACCAGCACCCGTAGATCGACCGCGTCCGGCACGTACTCCATCACGATCCACGGCAGCCCGTCGTGCTCCAGCACGTCGTGCACGGTCACCACATGCGGATTCCCGCGCAGCCCGGCCGCGTGCCGCGCCTCCGCCCGGGCCCGCGCCACCCGGTCGGCGCGCTCCCGCTCGTCCGGACCCTGCAGCACCAGCTCCTTCAGCGCGACCTCGCACTCCAGCACCGGGTCGTGAGCGAGCCAGACATGCCCCATACCGCCGCTGCCCAGCTGCTTCAGCAGCACGTACCGGCCGCCGATGACCCGGCCGTCTCCTGACACAGGGGTTCCTTCGCCCATCCGGTCACTCCCGGGTTCGCGTTCGCGTTCGGTGTCACGTGGTGCCGGAGCCGGTACCGTCCGCCGGCACCGGTTCGCTGGGCGCGGCCGGTTCCGTTTCCGACGGAGAAGGGCCGGTGGCGCTGTGGGCGACGGACGGGGAGTCCGGCGGTGGATCCGGGGAGGCCGGCGGGGCGGGGGAGGTCCCCTGGTAGGCGGAGGAGGGCGGGTCCGAGGGCGGCGGCGGACCCGAAGCGAGGGGCGAGGCCGCGCGGGACGGCGTACCTGAGTCCGACGGCGTGCCCGATGAAGACACCCCCGACGGCGACGAGGACGACGATGACGGGGACCCCGGACCCGACGACGTGGACCCCGGACCCGATGACGTGGACCCCGCGTCGGATGACGAGGATCCCGGATCCGATGACGAGGATCCCGGATCCGATGACGACGAGGACCCCGCATCCGAGGACCGAGACGTCGGATCCGATGACGACGAGGACCCCGAGTCCTCCCCTCCCACGGATTTGTATTCGGAGGACGACGATCCGCCGGAGTCGTCCCCGCTCGTGCCATCGGCCACCCGCAGGGTGACGTACTCCCCGAACGTCAGCGGTGTCCCCGCCACCGGGTCCGAGGCCAGTACCCGGGCGTCGTCGGGCGGCGGCTCGGCACTGTCGTAGGTGACGGCCAGCCCCGCGCCGGAGAGCCGTCCGCTCGCCGCGCCGAAGGACAGGCCGATGACATCGGGGACGGCATGCTGCTCGCCGGTGCTGAACACGGTGTCGTGCGCGCCCGTCGTGCCGACCGGCCGCTCGAAGCCTTGCTCGGGGTCGGCGACATCGACGAGCGCGAGTTGCCTCAGCGGCCGCGCGGCGGGTCGTACCGCCGTCACCTCGTGCTCGTCGTAACCCGGCCACTCCTTGTTGCCGTGCTCGAAGTCGACCTTGATGCGGCCGGTGTCACCCTTGAAAGGCCGCAGTGGATTTCCGCACGAGCACTTCACGGCGGGCTGTCCCTGCTGATCGACGAGAACGGCGATTCCGGCCTGGAGCAGGGAGTCGTAGGGCACTGCGGTGCCGCTTCTGTAATCGTGGTTTTTCACGAGGGTGTCGTGACGCAGGAGCACCGGAGTGAGCCGGTCGAGAAAATCAGGAATGTGTTCGGTCGAGATTTTGAAGACACCGGCCCAGGCCTGTGCCTTGCGATGATTCACGGGATCGGTGAGGAATTTCTTCAGTTTCTCGACGTCGCAGATCGTCGGCTGCCGGGTTCCCCCGTAGAGACCGGGCGCGTCCCCTTGCTGCAGGTTGCCGCGCACCGGCAGCGAAGGGGCCTGTCTGTCGTGGCCGAGCCCCTGGCCCTCGTCGAAGAACGGGTCGAGCGCCGGCACACCGACGGCGGCCGCCTTGACGTCGAGCGAGTCCCGCCCGCATCCGCTGAGTATCAGTACCGGCACCAGAACGACAAGCACACATGCCTGGTGCAAGAAAGCGCGAAGTGTCATCACCGCTCCCCCCGGCGGTTATCCCATCGCGCTTTATGCTACTGAACGAAAACCCTTTCAGCCCTTGCGTGCGTTCAGTGAGGCCAAATAGGCGTTGTACGCCTCGAGTTCCTTGTCGCCGTCCCGGTCGGCGGCCCGGTCCGTACGCCGGGCCTGGCGCTGTTCCGAGCTGTACCACTGGAACAGCAGTGCGATCAGCACCAGCACGGACGGAATCTCACTGAACGCCCAGGCGATCCCGCCGGCCGCGTTCTGGTCGGAGAGCGCGTCGATGCCGAGCGAGGCGGGCGGGTTCTTGAACGTCTCCACCATCGGTTCCGAGGCCATCATCAACGCGATACCGAAGAAGGCGTGGAACGGCATGCCCGCGAACAGCTCCAGCATGCGCATGAGATACCCCGGCCGGTGCGGCCCCGGGTCCACGCCGATGATCGGCCAGAAGAAGACGATACCGACGGCGAAGAAGTGGACCATCATCGCGATGTGCCCGGCCCTCGAGCCCATGAGGAAGTCGAACAGCGGCGTGAAGTAGAGCGCGTACAGGCTCGCGACGAACAGCGGGATCGTGAAGGCGGGATGGGTGATGACCCGCATGTAGCGGCTGTGCAGCAGGGCCAGCAGCAGCTCACGCGGCCCCTTCCGGCCCTTCCCGGCGACCGGCAGCGCGCGCAGTGCGAGGGTGACCGGGGCGCCCAGCAGGACGAAGATGGGCGACAGCATGCTGATGATCATGTGCTGCACCATGTGCACGCTGAACATGACCATCCCGTAGTCGTTCAGCCTGGTGCACATCACGAGCATGACGGTCAGCACACCGACGACGAACGACACGGTCCGCCCCACGGACCACGAGTCCCCGCGCCGCCGCAGCCGCACCACACCCCACCCGTACAGAGCGAGCCCGGCCACACAGGCGACGAGAAAGAAGGGATCCGCCGACCACTCCAGCCCGCGCCCCAGCGTGAACGGCGGCAGATCCATGGTCATGCCGTGCCCGCTGTGATCCATCCGGCGGCTCCTGATTCGTGGGGGGTTGTGCGTTTCCTGCCGACCCCAGAGTAGAACCGCCCCCGACCGCACTTGCGACCGGGGGCGAGTGTCCCTGCCTCCAGGGGCGCAGGGAACTGCGCGAGCAACCACGCACGATCCGCACCCGGCGACGAATCCGCACCCACTACGGCGCTGCCCCTAAAGCACGGTCTCCGCCTCGTCGTACCGCCCGGAGGGAACCGTCTTCAACGTCTCCACGGCCTCGGCGAGCGGCACCATCACGATGTCCGTCCCCCGCAGCGCGGTCATGTGACCGAACTCGCCCCGGTGCACCGCCTCCACCGCATGCCACCCGAACCGCGTCGCCAGCACCCGGTCGTACGCCGTCGGCGTCCCGCCCCGCTGGACGTGCCCGAGGATCACCGGCCGCGCCTCCTTGCCGAGCCGCTCCTCCAGCTCGATGGAGAGCTGCCGGGCGATCCCGGCGAACCGCTCATGGCCGTAGATGTCCTTGCCGCCCTCGTCGAACTCCATCGTGCCGGCCTTCGGCTTCGCACCCTCCGCCGCGACGACGATCGCGAACCGCTTGCCCGCCTCGAACCGCTCGCCGACCCGGCGGGCCAACTCCTCGATGTCGAAGGGCCTCTCCGGTACGACGATGGCGTGCGCGCCGGCGGCCATGCCGGAGTGCAGGGCGATCCAGCCGGTGTGCCGCCCCATGACCTCGACGACGAGCACCCGCTGGTGGGACTCGGCGGTGGTCTTGAGCCGGTCCAGGGCCTCGGTCGCCACGCCCACGGCCGTGTCGAAGCCGAAGGTGACGTCGGTGACAGCGATGTCGTTGTCGATGGTCTTCGGGACGCCGACGATCGGCAGGCCCGCGTCGGACATCAGCCGGGCCGCCTTGAGCGTGCCCTCACCGCCGATCGGGATGATCGCGTCGAGACCGAGCTCGGCGAGATGGCCCTTGGCCCGCTCCACACCGTCGCGCAGATGCGAGGGCTGGACGCGGGAGGAGCCGAGGATCGTACCGCCGCGGGCCAGGATGCCGGCCACGGCGTCGAGGTCGAGCTTGAGATAGTCGCATTCCAGGAGGCCCTTCCAGCCGTCCCGGAAGCCGATGACCTCGTCGCCGTGGTCGACGACGGCACGGTGCACGACGGACCGGATGACGGCGTTCAGGCCGGGGCAGTCGCCGCCGGACGTGAGGACACCAATGCGCATAGCCCGAACAACCTTCTTCACGTGGGCCGAGGACCGGACCACGCTGTCCGGCTGACAACGCGGCCACCCTACCGGCGTGAGGGGGTGCCTCCCTAGCGGGCGTCCGCCTGTTGGACGCGCCCGCACATGTGAGCGGACGCGCTGTCAGGCGGGCTCCGAACCGGCCCCGCCGAAACGGTCAGGCAGGCTGCTGCGCGGACGCGATCCGCTCGTTGCGCAGGGCCTCGTACCAGCGGTCGTCGATCGGCGGCAGCGCGTTGACGTCGAGCGCCAGCTTCAGCAGCAGGTCGGCGATGAGCGGGTTGCGGGCGAGGACCGGCCCGTGCATGTACGTGCCGAAGACGGTCTCGTTGTACGCGCCCTCCGTGCCGTCCCCGGTGCCGTTGCCCTTGCCCAGCTGGACCCGGGCGAAGGGGCGGGCGGTGGGGCCGAGCTGGGTGACGCCCTGGTGGTTCTCGAACCCGGTGAGCTGGGGCAGCCCGAGCCGCGGGTCGATGTCGGCGAGGACGTCGCCGACACACCGCTCCCCGGTGCCGCGCACGGTCGTCACGTCCAGCAGCCCGAGGCCCGGCTCCCGCTGCCCGAGATCGTTGATGAACTCGTGACCGAGGATCTGGTAGCCGGCACACACGGAGAACACGATCGCGCCGTTCTCCACCGCGCGGTACAGATGCCCGTCGCGGCGCAGCCGCTCGGCGGCGAGCCGCTGCGGACGGTCCTCGCCGCCGCCGATCAGGTAGATGTCGCCGGAGGTCGGGATCGGCTGGTCGCTGCGCACGTCGAGCCGGGCCACGTCGAGACCGCGCTGCCGGGCCCGGCGCTCCACGACGAGCGCGTTGCCCTGGTCGCCGTAGGTGCTGAGCAGGTCCGGGTAGATCCACACCAGCCGCAGTTGGTTGTCGCTCATGAAGTCTTCGTCCTTCGTGGTCAGTTGCCGACGCGGCGGCGCAGGTCCTGGAACGCGGTGTAGTTCGCGATGACCTCGATACGGCCCGGCGGGCACATCTGCACGGCCTGGTCGAGCGAGTCGCAGACCTGGAAGTGCTGGTTCGCCACCTCCAGCCGCACCGCGAGGTCCAGCTTGCGGTCACCCAGCACGAAGATCGGGTGGCCGGTGAGGCGCGTGTAGTCCACGTCCCACAGCCAGGAGGTGTCGGTGCCGTCCGCGCCGCGTGCGTTCACGGAGAGGATCACCGGCGCCGGCGGCGGGTCGATCAGCGAGAACGTCTCCAGCCAGCCGGCCGGGTTCTTCGCCAGCAGCAGCCGCAGATCACGGTTCTGGAACTGCACGACGTCGTAACGTCCCGCGACCGCCTGCACCTGGTACATCCGCTCCAGGGCGACCTGCGGCGGCACCCCGAAGACGGCGGCGACGGCGGCCGAGGAGGCGGCGTTCGCCTTGTTGGCACGGCCCGGCAGCTGCAGATGGATCGGCCAGGCGGAACCGTGCGGGTCGAGCACGTGGTCGCCCGACAGCACCCAGCTCGGGGTCGGCCGCCGGAACCCGCACTCGCCGCAGAACCAGTCGTCGCCCGGGCGCTGCATCACGCCACCGCAGGACGGGCAGGACCAGGCGTCGTCCTTCCACATCTGCCCGGCCGCGACCCAGACCACGTTGGGGGAGGAGGACGCGGCCCACACCACCAGCGGGTCGTCGCAGTTCGCCACGATCACGGCCTTGGACCCCGCGAGGCCCTCCCGCCAGTTCTCGGCGAGCATCCGGGTCTCGGCGGCGCGGTCGAGCTGGTCGCGGGAGAGGTTGAGCAGGGCGATGCACTTGGGTGCGGTGTCCCGGGCCACCCCGGCCAGGTACTTCTCGTCGACCTCGATGACACCGAACTTCGCGTCCGAGCCACCGGCCAGCGCCGAGGTGATGCCGGCGGGCATGTTGGCGCCGAGCGCGTTCGAGACGACCGGCCCCGCGGCCTTCAGCGCCTCGGCGATCAGCCTGGTGGTCGTCGTCTTGCCGTTCGTCGCCGAGACGAGCGTGACGTCCAGGTGGGTGGCGAGCCGGGCGAGGAGATCGGGGTCGAGTCTGAGTGCGACCTTGCCACCGATCACGGATCCGCTGCCGCGTCCCGCCGCACGGGACGCCGCCGCGACCGCCTTGCCCGCGGTCACGGCGAGCTTGGCCCGCGGCGTGAGCGGGTCCGAGTTGCCTGCCATCAGTTCTCGATCCTCCTTGCGTACGCGCCGCGCCTCAGCCATCCGGCAACGTGGTGTGAGGCCAGCCTATCGAGATCCATTCGCACACCCGAATTCCGGCCCTCGCCTGCGCGGCGGGCAGGGGCCGATCCGAACCGTACCCTTGCGGCCATGCGACACGGTTCCATTCCGGGCTCCCGCGGGCGGGTCCGGCCCCTCACCCTGCTCGGCGACCCCGTTCTGCACGCCCCCTGCGCGGACGTCACCGACTTCGGCCCCGAACTCTCCCGACTGGTGGAGGACTTGTTCGCGACGATGTACGCGGCCGAGGGGGTGGGCCTGGCGGCGAACCAGGTGGGGGAGTCGCTGCGGGTGTTCGTCTACGACTGCCCCGACGACGAGGACGTCCGCCACCTGGGCCACGTGGTGAACCCGCGCCTCGTGGAGGCCGACGGCGTGACGATCCGCGGCCCCGAGGGCTGCCTGTCCCTGCCGGGCCTGGAGGCGGGGACAGAACGCTACGACCACGCGGTGGTCGAGGGCTTCACGGCGACGGGGAAGCCGATCACGATCCACGGCACGGGCTTCTTCGCGAGATGCCTGCAACATGAGACGGACCACTTGGAAGGCCGCGTCTACGCCGACCACGTCACGGGCCGGCGCAAGCGCAAGCTGATGCGACAGGTGGCGAAGTCCTCTTGGCGCCGCTGAGGGCAACCCCCAGGGGCGCGGGGCTGGGTCGATATGCGGCTCCGCCGCGTGGGCGCGACAAGCCCCCACCGGCGGTCAGCCGAAACCGAACCCTTCAGAATCCCGGACCGCCTATTTTGTCCCCCGCCGCCGCCAGCCGCCCCCACAGCAAATCAGCCAAGCTCTTGACCAATTCCGCACGGGAGCACGGCTGTTCCCCCAGCCACCAGTCCCCGGCCGCATGCATCATCCCGACGATCCCGTGCCCCCACACCCGGGCCAGCTGCTGGCTGTTCGGCCCCAGATCCAGCCGGTCCTCGATGACCTGAGCCAGCTCCTCACCCATCCTCCGCAGCAGCGGAGCCGAGTGCTTGCCCACGTCGAACCCCTGCTCGGACCCCGTGCTGCCCTCGGCAGGGTGCATCAGGAACCGGTACACCTGAGGCCGCGCCTCGATCGCCGCGAGGTACGTGTCCAAGGTCGCCTCGACCCGCTCACGGCGCTCCGCGGGAGCGTCCAGCGCGGCCCGCAGTGAGTTCAGCAACGCGTCCGTGTGCCGCTTGGCCAGCGCCGCGTACAGCCCGCCCTTGTCGCCGAAGTGGCGATAGAGGATGGGTTTGGTGATGCCGGCCTCGGCCGCGATCGCGTTCATGGAAGCCTGTGGACCGTCGCGCAGTACCACCCGGTCGGCGGCCTCCAGCAGCTCGCGCCGTCGGCGGTCGGCGGACCGCTGCTGTTCGGTCCGCTGTGTGGTGTCCATGTGCTCTCCCCACCCCGTGCTGTTTCGGTACTGCTCGCGCAAACTAACACCTGACAGCCATCCCGTATCGAACTGGCTGCCGAGGTGACCTCGGGAGTTGACTTTTCCTACCGACCAGTAACAGACTCGGGTTACCGCTAGTAACACATTATGCGCCGCCGCTGGAGGGGTCATGGCCGAGTTCACCATGGAGCTCAACGACGAACAGAAGGAGGTCCGGGACTGGCTGCACGGTTTCGCCGCCGATGTCATTCGTCCCGCGGCCGCCGAATGGGACGAGCGTGAGGAGACTCCCTGGCCGGTCATCCAGGAGGCCGCGAAGGTCGGTATCTACTCCCTCGACTTCTACGCCCAGCAGTACTTCGACCCCACCGGCCTCGGCATCCCGATGGCCATGGAGGAGCTGTTCTGGGGCGACGCGGGCATCGCGCTCTCCATCGTGGGCACCGGTCTCGCCGCCGTCGGCGTCCTCGCCAACGGCACCGAGGAGCAGATCGGCACCTGGATCCCGCAGATGTACGGCGACGCCAACGACGTCAAGGTCGCCGCGTTCTGCTCCTCCGAGCCGGACGCCGGCTCCGACGTGGGCTCCATGCGCACCCGGGCCGTCTACGACGAGGCCAAGGACGAGTGGGTGCTCAACGGCACCAAGACCTGGGCGACCAACGGCGGCATCGCCAACGTCCACGTCGTCGTCGCGGTCGTCGACCCGGAGCTCGGCTCCAAGGGCCACGCGTCCTTCATCGTCCCGCCGGGCACTCCGGGACTCGCCCAGGGGCAGAAGTTCAAGAAGCACGGGATCCGCGCCTCGCACACCGCCGAGGTCGTCCTGGACAACGCCCGCGTGCCGGGCTCCTGCCTGCTCGGCGGCAAGGAGAGGCTGGACGAGCGCCTGGCCCGGGCCCGGGAGCGGGCGAAGTCGGGCGGTGAGCGCGTCAAGAACGCGGCGATGGCGACGTTCGAGGCGAGCCGGCCCGCGGTCGGTGCGATGGCCGTCGGTACGGCACGTGCCGCCTACGAGGTCGCCCTCGACTACGCCATGACCCGTGAGCAGTTCGGGCGGCCGATCATCGACAACCAGGGCGTGGCCTTCCAGCTCGCGGACATGCGTACGTCCATCGACGCGGCCCGGCTGCTGGTGTGGCGGGCGTCCTGGATGGCGATCAACGGGAAGAAGTTCACGGCCGCCGAGGGGTCGATGTCGAAGCTGTTCGCCAGCGAGACGGCCAAGAAGGTCACCGGACAGGCGATCCAGATCCTCGGTGGCAACGGCTACACGCGGGAGTACCCGGTGGAGCGGATGCACCGGGATGCGGCCATCTACACGATCTTCGAGGGCACGAGTGAGATCCAGCGCCTGGTGATCGCCCGGACGCTGTCGGGGATGCCGATCCGGTAGCGCCGTTCGGGGTGCTGCGCGACACGGTCTGCGGGCGCGTCGTGGCTGGTCGCGCAGTTCCCCGCGCCCCTTTGGGGCGCATCCACTCACCGGAGTTTCAAAGGCGTCAGCTGCTCGATGTCGTAACGTTTCCGGAGTGCCTCGATCGCCTCGTGGTCGGGGGGACCACCATTCCCCAGGATCTCCAGCAACTCCTCGAAGTAACGCTCGTGATCGGGCGGCGGAGACGCCTGGAAGAACATCCTCGCCGGTGCCTTTGTCGGGTTGGCGAAGGCGTGCGGGCAGCCGGGCGGTACGACGATCACCGTGCCCGGGGTCGCCCGCATCACCTTTTTGCCCGAACTCGACTGCCACTTCTGCCAGTTGTCGGGGGTGCGGATGCGGGGCTCGAAGGCGAGGACGTCCAGCTCGCCTTCCAGCACATAGAACAACTCCTCGCTGCGGGTGTGCAGATGAGCGCCCACGTCGAAGCCCGGCGGGACCTCCACCTCGAAGGTGGAGGCGCTCCGCGAGTGCGTGCCCGTCACCTTGAAGGTGACGCGCTGGGCCGGCGTGTGGACCACACGCCCATGACCAGGTGGCACAAGGAGTCCCTCGGTCGCCGTCATGGGGCGCTCACCACGTCACCGGAAGGGCCTCGGGCCCCCGGATCAACGCCCCCTTCTTGAAGGGGACCTGGTCCGGGGGGACCGCGAGCCGCAGCCCGGGCAGCCGGTCGAGGAGGGTGTCGACCAGCAACTCCTCCTCCAGCCTGCCGAGCTGGCCGCCGGGGCAGTAGTGCGGGCCGAACCCGAAGGAGACGTGCGGGTTGGGACTGCGGGCGAGGTCGATCGTCTCGGGGTCCGGGAAGACCTCCGGGTCGCGGTTGGCGGCCAGGTACGAGACGTAGACCGCATCGCCCGCGCGGATCCGTACGCCACTGATGTCCATGTCCGCCATGGCGATCCGGGACAGCCCGACCGCGCTGCGGTGCGGGATGTAGCGCAGGAGCTCGTCGATCGCCCGGGGGCGGATCGCCGGCTCGGTGCGCAGCCGGTCGAGGAGGTCGGGCCGGGTGAGCAGCAGAAAGAACATCTGCCCGCTGTTGTTGGTGACCGCCTCGCCGCCGATCTGGAGGAGGACGGCGAGACCGACGGCCTCCTCCAGGGTGATCTCACGGCGGCCCACGGCGGTGCCGAGCAGGGAGGTCACGTCCTCGCCGGTACTGCCGTCGCGCAGCGCGATGAGGTCACCGAAGTAGGCGCTCATCTCACGCTTGGCCCGCTCGCTGACCTCCTTGCCGTGGCTGGAGGACAGGATCAGCTGGGTCCAGAGGTGCATGGTGTGCCGGTCGGCGGCCGGGACGCCCATCACCTCGCAGATCACCGCGATGGGGAACGGGCTCAGGACCGTCGCGGTGAGATCGGCGGGCGGGCCGTCCTGGACGAGTTCGTCGACGAGCTCGTCCAGCATCCGGCGCGCCTTCTCCCGGACCCGCTCCACGCCCTTGGCGGTGAGCGCGGCGGCCACCGAGCGGCGCAGCCGCGTGTGGTCGGGCGGGTCCAGGAAGCCGACCGCACCGCGATCGGGGATGAAGTGCGGGGCGAGCCTGGTGACCGGGTGGTCCGGCACCGCCTCGCGGCTGAACCGGGGGTCGTTGGCCACCGCTCGTACGTCGTCGTACCCGGTGACCAGCCACGCCCAGCCCTCGCCGTTCGGCAGCTGGATCCGGGTGATCGGACCCTCCCGCATCAGTTCGGCCAGGGTGGGGTCGAAGTCCACCCCCGTCAGGTCCGGCACTTCCCAGTGCCGGACCGGACAGGCGGCCTCGCCAGGAGCTTCGTCGGCGGGGTCGAGTGGTTCCGTGAGTGTCATCTCGGTCAGTCCGCCCCTTCGTCCGAACGCCGCCAGCGACCCAGCGACATCTCCGCGGTGATGCCGGGACCGAACCCGGCGAGCAGTCCGCGCGCCCGGTGCTCGGCACCGCCCTCGTCGAACATCCGGCGCAGTGCGTCCAGGACGACGGCGCTGGCGATGTTGCCGTACTCGGTGAGCGTGGCCCGGCTGAACCGGAACGCGTGCGGATCGACCTGGAGGAACTTGCTGAGGTCGTCCAGGATCCGCGGGCCGCCCGCGTGGACTATGTAGAAGTCCAGGTCGGAGGCGTCCCAACCGTGCAGTCCTGCCAGGTCCTGGAGCGCCGGCGCGAGCGGCTCCATGGTCGCCGGGACCCGCTTGTCCAGCAGGAAGTGGAACCCGGTGGCCCGGACGTCGTACATGATCCACTCTTCGGTCTTGGGGATCAGGTACGACCCGTTGCGTTCGAGCTCGACGCCGTCGCCGCCCTTGCCGCGGACCACGGCGGCGGCGATGCCGTCACCGAACAGGCCGTTGGACAGGAGCGAGCCGATGCCGAGGTCGGTCGGCTGGTAGCACAGCGAGCAGAACTCGCAGGCCACGATGAGCGCGTTGGCGTCCGGGTACGCCGAGCAGAAGTCGTGCGCCCGGTTGATCGCCGCCCCGCCGGCCGCGCACCCCAGCTGGGCGATGGGGATCTGGCGGGTGGTGGAGTCGAAGTCCATCTCGTTGATCAGCCACGCCGTGAGCGAGGGCATCATGAAGCCCGTGCACGAGACGTAGATGATCACGTCGATGTCGCTGGTGAGCAGTTCGGCGTCGTCGAGTGCCCGCTGGATGACTGCGGGGACCCGGGCCTTGGCCTCGACCTCGTAGAGCTTGTTGCGCTCCTCGAAGCCGGGGTGCTTGAGGGTTTCCTCGATCGGCTGCACGATGTGCCGGGTGCGAACGCCCGTGTTCTCGATCAGTCTCAGCGCCAATGGCAGCTGCGGGTGGTTCTCGTGGTGGGAGCGCGCCAGTTCCAGCGTCTCCTCCATCGTGATCACGTACTCCGGGACCGACACTGAGGGCTTGCACAAAGTCGCCATGAACCGTGCCTGCTTTCAGCCTTCCGGCGGGTTTGGGCCCGCCGGCCAGAAGGTGGTTCACCTCAGGAGGTGGTTCCCTCACGATCACCCGTGAGGGCGATGATCTCGCGCCGGACTACTCCGAACCGGTGACCCCGTGTCAGGGTCGGATCAGCACAGAGGTACCTCGACGAGGAGGACGCGATGCCCGGCACGGCCGCGGAAATGCTGAAAACCACCAGGTCAGAGCTTGCCCCGGACCCGGACGCCAATCCATTGGTCCCGCTCGTCGCCAGCGGCCGGGCGAGTCTGGAGACACTCGCCGCGCTGGCCCTGGAACAACACCGGGTGATCCCCGCCGACCGGCGCGCGTTCCTGCATCTGGCGCAGCGCGCCGACGAGGAGCAGGCGGCCGCCGGGTTCTTCACGATGCTGGCCGAGGGCGAGGAACTGGCGGCAGAGCGGCTGGGCGCGTTCATGGTGGCGTGCGAAGTGGATCAGCGGCGCAGGCAGGCGTACGAGCCCCTACCGGGCTGCCAGGCGTACCCGGCGTACATCTCCTGGCTCGCCCTCAACGCCGCCCCGACGGACGCGGTCCTGGCCATCACGGCCAACTTCGCGACATGGGGGACGTATTGCGCGCGCATCGCCCAGGGTCTGCGCGAGCACTACGGCTTCACGGACGAGGCCTGCGCGTTCTTCGACTTCTTCGCAGAACCGGCCCCGGCCCTGGACGAGCAGGCAGAGGCGGCGGTGCAGGCGGGACTGGAGTCAGGACGCCTGAACGAGAAGCGGGTGTACGACTACGGGAGATTGCTCCAGGCATACGAGGAGATGTTCTGGTCGTCGCTCAGCACACTCACGTAGGGGCGCGGGGCTGTATCGATTTGCGGCTACCGCCGCGTAGGCGCGACCAGCCACGATGCACCCGCACCCGCCAACTCAGCTGCTCTGCCCACTGCTATGGGCGATACAAGCCACGTCGATCCGATCGGCAAGCTTCGCGAGCTCAATGGTCAGTGCGGCAACCGTGTCCTCGTCGAGCCCACTCTCCCCGGCCTCCACGAGCCGCAGCCACCGCCCGCCCATGGTCCGCAACAACTTACTCACGTCGGCCGCAGCCACCTGCAAGGTACCGCGGTCGTCGACGACCAGAGGCAGAGTCACTTCGCGGTTCACACCCGGATCGTAGCCGCGTAACCGTCACGCACCCTGCCAAACGGTGGTGATGTTGCAGAACTCCCGGATTCCGTGCCCGGACAGCTCACGCCCGTATCCGGACCGCTTCACACCCCCGAAGGGAAACGCCGGGTGGGAGGCGGTCATGCCGTTGACGAACACGCCACCGGCCTCCAGATCCCGTACGAACCGGTCCACCTCGGCCTCGTCCCGCGTCCAGACGTTCGAACTCAGTCCGAAGGGCGAGTCGTTGGCGATGAGCACCGCCTCGTCCAGGTCCCCGGCCCGGTACAGCGTGGCCACCGGCCCGAACGCCTCCTCGTGATGGATCCGCATGTCGCGGTGGATCCCGGCGAGCACGGTCGGCGGATAGAACCAGCCGGGCCCGTCCGGCCGCTGCCCGCCGCACAGCAGCTGAGCACCCGACCGCTTCGCGTCCTCGACCAGCTCCTCCAGATCCTTCCGGCCCTGCTCGCTGGAGAGCGGCCCGACATCCGTGCCCTCGTCCATCGGGTCGCCCATGCGCAGCGCCGCCATGCCCGCCACGAAACGCTCGGCGAACGCGTCGTAGACATCCGTGTGGACGATGAACCGCTTCGCGGCGATGCACGACTGCCCGTTGTTCTGCACGCGCGCGGTCACCGCGGTCTTCGCGGCCCGGTCGATGTCGGCGGACGGCATCACCACGAAGGGATCGCTGCCGCCCAGTTCCAGCACCGTCTTCTTGATCATCTCCCCGGCGGTGGACGCGACCGCGCGGCCCGCCGGCTCGCTGCCCGTGAGCGTCGCCGCCCGCACCCGCTCGTCACGCAGGATGTCGTCGACCGCGCCGGAGCCGATCAGCAGCGTCTGGAAGCAGCCCTCGGTGAAGCCCGCCCGGTGGAAGAGGTCCTCCAGGTACAGGGCGGTCTGCGGGACGTTCGACGCGTGCTTGAGCAGGCCCACGTTGCCCGCCATCAGCGCGGGTGCGGCGAACCGGACCACCTGCCAGAGCGGGAAGTTCCACGGCATCACGGCGAGCACCGGACCGATGGGGCGGTAGCGCACCCGCACCCGCGACGCGCCCGAGTCCTTCACGTCCGTCTCTGCCGGCTCCTCGTCGGCCAGCAGTTCCTCCGCGTGGTCGGCGTACCAGCGCATCGCCTTCGCGCACTTCGCGGCCTCCGCGCGGGCCTGTTCGACCGGCTTGCCCATCTCGGTGGTCATCGTGCGCGCGATGTCCTCTTGGTCCCCGTCCAGCAGGTCCGCGGCCCCGTGCAGCAGCCGGGCGCGCTCGGCGAACGTGCTCGTGCGGTACGTACGGAACGTGGCCTCGGCGAGTTCGAGCCGGCGTTCCAGCTCGTCCTCGTCCATGGCCTCGAACGTTTCGAGCGTCTCGCCGTTCGCCGGGTTGACCGTCGCGATGGGCATGGCTGACCTCCCTGGGAGCGGGCTTGCTATGACCTTCCCGCGCGGCTCTCGGGACCGCAACGCGTGGGCGTCCCTTCAGCCCGAGTGCTCCGCCAGCCGGTCCAGAAACGCGGCCTGCGCCTTGACGATCAGCTCACGGGCCCGGTCGGGAGGCAGCCAGGCGACCCGGTCCAGCTCCGGGAACTCCTGGATCCGGCCCGACCGCGGTGGCCACTCCATCTCGAAGGTGCCGGGGGCGATGGCCGCCGGGTCCAGGTCCGCCTCGATCGCCCACGCCGTCACGATCTTGCCGTTGGTCTGCCGGACCTCGCCCAGCTCGATCGCCTCGCCGTCCGGCGGCGGCAGGCCCAGCTCCTCCTGGAACTCGCGGCGGGCCGCCGCCCAGGCGGGCTCCTCCGGCCCGTACTCGCCCTTGGGGACGGTCCACGCACCCGCGTCCTTCTTCGCGAAGTAGGGGCCGCCCATATGGCCGAGCAACACCTCAAGACCCTCACCGGTATGCCGGAACAACAGCAGTCCCGCGCTTCGCTTCGGCTCCGTCAACGCCGTACCTCCGGGTGGGCGGCCAGCAGGGTCTCCACCGTATCGGCCTCCTCCGGCCGCTTGTCCTCGCGATAGCGGACGACCCGGGCGAAGCGCAGGGTGACTCCGGCCGGATAGCGGGAGGACCGCTGCAGACCGTCATAGGCGATCTCGACCACGAGTTCGGGGCGTACGGTCACCACCCAGCCGTTGTCCGAGACCTCCAGCTCCTTCAGCCGGGCGGTCTGCCACTCCAGCATCGCGTCGGTCATGCCCTTGAAGGTCTTGCCGAGCATGGCGAAGCCGCCGTCCGCGGTGCGGGCGCCGAGATGGAGGTTGGAGAGCCTGCCGGTGCGCCGGCCGTGGCCCCATTCGGCGGCCAGGACGACCAGGTCGAGGGTGTGCACCGGCTTGACCTTCAGCCAGGCGGCGCCCCGGCGGCCCGCGCTGTAGGGGGCGTCGAGGGCTTTCACGACCACGCCCTCGTGACCGCGCTCCAGGGTGGCGGTGAGGAACTCCTCGGCTGCCGCCGTGTCCGCCGGCCCGGACACCGGCGCCCGGCGCACCCGCATCGGCTCGGGGACCAGCCGGGCCAGTTCCGCGTGCCGTTCGGCGAAGGGGAGGTCGAGAAGATCGTGGTCGCCGACCGAGAGCGCGTCGAAGAAGACGGGAGAGACCGGGATCTCCTCCGCGGCCTTCGCCACATCCACCCGGGAGCCGACCCGGCCCGCCGTCTCCTGGAAGGAACGGGGGCGGCCATCGGCGTCGAAGGAGATCACCTCGCCGTCGAGGATGAACCGGTCACCCGTCAACTCCCGCGCGACTGACGTCACTTCGGGCAGGCGGTCGGTGATGTCGTCGAGCGTGCGGGTGAAGATCCGGACCATGTCGCCGTCCCGGTGGACCTGGACCCGGATGCCGTCCAGCTTCTCCTCGACCACACACGCGCCCAGCTTCGCCACCGCCTCGGCGACCGAGGAGGCGGTCTGCGCCAGCATGGGCAGCACCGGCCGGCCGACGGTGAGACGGAAGCGGGCGAGGGCGGGCGGGCCGTCCGCCAGCAGCGCCTCGGCCACCGTCTGGAGCGACCCGGCGAGCATCACCGCCCGGCGGACGTCCGCCGGGTCCGCGTCCGTCGCCTGCGCGAGCCCTTCCACGGCCACCGCGTCCAGGGCGCCCTGCCGTACCTCACCCGTGATCAGGCCGAGCAGGAAGCGCTGCTCGTCCGCCGTGGCCTCGCCCATCAACTCGCCCACGATCCTGCCGCGTTCGGCCTGCGAGCCGGGTCCGGAGACCTTGCCGAGACCGGTGAGGCGGGCGTCGACCTCGCGCACGGTGAGGGACGGTTCGGCGGCTGCCGCGACCGGTCGGCTCAGTACCTTCCAGCCGACCCCGAGGCGGCCCTGCGGGAGCCGCCCGGCCAGGTAGGGGATGACGACCGGCACGTCGTCGGGGGCCGTCTCCCGGAAGAGCTCGGCGAGCAGCGCGGTCTTGCGGGACCTGGCCGCGGTGGCGGCCACCTCCCGGGACACTTCGGCGAGCCGGGTCAGCAGCATGCAGCCATGGTGCTACGGACGGGGCCCGACGACACCCGTACGTCCCCCGCACGGCGCCCGCGAGGGGGTCACGCCGGGGCGGTGCCGTACACCTGCGCGGCGTTGGGGCGTGGCGCCGGGCGGTGGCGGGCCGCCGGGCCCTCGGCGAAGGCGCGCAGCAGGTTCTCCGTGGTGCGGGTGACGAAGGCGCGGGTGGCCGCGTCCATGCCGTGGTGCCGGCTGCCGTCGCCGGTGGCCGCCATCAGGGCCTCCACCCAGCGCATGGTGCCGGTCGCGAAGACCCCGGCGCCGCTCGGCACGGTGTAGTACGCCGAGTCGCCGTGGCTGTGCCGGCCTTCGCACACCAGGGGGGAGTGGGCCGTGATCTCCAGCGGGCCGGGGGCGGCCGTGCCGGGGAGGACCCGGTCGTACTCGACGCCCACGAGATGGTCGAAGCCCTCGCCGGCGCGGACTCCGGTGCCCTCGTACAGCCAGTGGTCCGGCGCCGTGACGACGTAGGGGGCGTCCACCGGGTAGCCCTCGTAGAGCACTCCGGTGAGCGAGGACTCCGGGTCGGCGCCCGGTGCCGCGCGGAAGTCGGTGGTGACCAGGGCGGGCCGGGCGGGGAAACAGGGATCCGCGGTGTACGAGGACTTGTAACAGACGACGGTTCGGCCGGGGCCGCTGTCCGACGCCTCTATCCGGACGCGCCGGAAGCAGGTGTTGGCACCGAGGAAGGCGATGTTGGTGCCCGCGTCGCGGGCGGCCGTGACATGGCGGCGCTGCTCGGGCGTCCAGTACTCGTCGTGCCCCAGGCAGACGACGGCGGTGGCCCCGGCCAGCACCCCGGGGTCGGTATGCACGTCCGTCCCCGTGGTGTAGGCGAGCGGAATGCCCAGCCGCTCGGCCAGCACGACCGCCGCCCACTCGTAGACCAGGAACTTCTCCGCGCCGTTCTGGTCGTAGGGCCGGTCGAAGGTGACCGCCAGCGAGCGGCCCGCGTAGCTGCCGTCGGAGCCGGCGTACAGGCTGAGCCCGCCCCACCTGTTGTACGCCTGCCAGGTGGCCGGGGCGTGCAGGAGGACGGTACGGCCCGCACCGTGCGTGGAGCGCAGGATGAGCGGGACGTACCGCTGGTGGCCGCTCTCGGCCTCCAGACGCAGCAGGTACGCGCCCTCCGGCCAGCCGGTCGTGTCCACGGTGAGTGTGCGCGGCCAGTCGGCGCGCACGGTGCGGGTGCCGGAGAGGATCGCGGGGGACCGCTGGGCGCGGCCCGGGATGCGCGGCGAGAACCAGACGCGCCGGGCCTGTTTCCCGCCGTACCAGCCGACCCGCAGCGCCGAGACCCGGAAGGCGGCGGCCGTGGTCGAGACGGACAGGCCGAACTCCGCGCCCGGTGTCACGCTCACCCGGTCGGCGTAACCGGCGATCGCGTCGGGAGCACCGAGGGACCCGATGCGCCAGTCGGCGGTCCCCGGACGGTCGCGCTCCGCCTCGGGCAGCCGGGCGTCGGGGGCCGCGGACCGACGGGCCGAGGCCGATCGCTCACAGGCGGCCACCGCACCGAGCCCGGCGCCCGCGCACAGCCCGAGGAACCGCCTGCGCGCGGGCCCGGCCCCGGGCACGGACGACGACTCCTGCCGCTCCACACCGTCCACACCGCCTCCTAGGCCCCCGCTCACCGTCACGGTCCCGGGCTCCCCGGACCCGCCGCGTCATCACTGTCCTGGGCCTCCTGGGCCCGGCT